>NZ_JBHXRV010000012.1:0-166875 GCF_042716745.1 Streptomyces sp. NPDC058663 | reverse complement strand
CCCCTGCAGGACGGGGGCGGCCCGCCTTCTGCGCTGTACGCCTCGGGAAGCCCGGGCGCCTCCGGAGACCTGTGCGCATCCGGAACCCGTACGCCCCCGGAACCCGTACGCCCCCGGAACCTCCACGTCTCCGGAACCTCCACGTCTCACGTCTCCGGAAGCCCGTACGCCCCGTCAAGCCGGTACGCCTCCCGTAACCCGTACGTCTCCCGGAAAGGCCGCGGTGGCAGGGCACTCCCCCCCTAGGGGTGCCCCGCCACCGCGGTGCTCGTACCGGCCAATCGGGCCGGAGCTCAGCCGACCAGCACGTGCCCGTCGTCCGCCCGGTGGACACGCGAGCGACGCAGGTTCTGGACGGCGAAGGTGCGCTGCAGCCAGCGGTCCCGGCCGTCGTACTGCGGGGTGAACCCCGTCCGCCCGTGCACCGTCACCCGGTTGTCCACGATGGCGAGGTCACCGGGGGTCAGGTAGTGGGTCAGCGCGTGCTCGGCGAACAGCGCCTGCAGCTCCCGCATCGCGGCGTCGGCCCGCCGGGTCAGCGGGTCGGTGGCCGCGAAGTCCACCCGGACGTCCGGGTCCTCGGGTGCGCCGCTCAGCACCGCGTGCGGCTCCGATTCCCCCGGTGGCAGGCCGAACGAAGGCGGCGGCGCGCTGACGAACTCCGGCCGGAACAGCGCCTCGCGGCTCTCGTCGCTCAGCAGCCGGGCCACCTGCCGGATGGAGGCCGTCCGCAGCCCGGCCACCCGGTGGTGGTCGGCCCGCAGACAGAGCAGCAGGACGTAGTCCGGGCGGTGCGGGTGGAAGACGTTCTCGTTGTGGAAGGTCAGCAGCACCGACCCCTCATTGCCCTGGAACTCCTCGTTGCCGGGCACCGGGACGACGTCGTGCACCATCGCGCCGGACTTCTCCGGGCGGAAGGAGACCGGATCGCCCAGCGCGTTGGTGACGAGCATCAGCGCGGCCGCGGCGACGGTCGCCTCCCGCTGCACCGAACCGCTCACCATCGGCGTCCCGGGGACGAGTGCCGGGTTCACCGGCAGCCCCCGGAGCACGAAGGCCCCGGCGGGGCCGGAGTCGCGCCGGAAGGCCGCCAGCGACTTCCGCAGCGAGACCGGCAGGTCGTGCCAGCGCCGTCCGGCCTCCCGCAGCCATGCCACGTCGTCGATCCGTCTGCCGGCCGTCGACAGCAGCGCTCCCGCCACCTCTTCGACCGCCGGCGCGTCGGCTCTGTTCAGTGTCATCCCGTCGGCATGGGTGCCGACCTCAAGGTCCATCGACATCAGTGCACTTCCCTTTTCATTACCTGGCGGCCAGTCATTTCTGGGGCTGCTGGTTCCCCGTGTCCAGCAGGCGGGTGAGCACCTCGGCCACCTCGCCGACGTGGGGGGCGCGCAGGACCCCGAGGTGGTTGCCGGACACCCGGTACACCTCGAGACCGCCGTGGGCCAGTTCGGCCCACCGGCTGGTGAAGTCCGTGAAGCTGACGCCGATCGCGACCTCGTGCTGCCCGGCGGCCAGCTCGTCCCCCGCGAGCAGGTGCAGCTTCCCCGGGTAGGCCCGGTGCCGGTAGTTCAGCCGGGTCTGCAGCAACTGACGCCAGACCCGCACCCGGGTGGGCCAGAACTCGTCCCCGGGCACCGGCGGATCGACCTCGCCGTCGTCGACGATGACGTTGAGGACGGCATGCGCCTGCCGCTGGACCTCGTCGACCTCGTCCTCACCGGCCGCGTCGAGCCGGGCCAGCAGGGCCTCGGCCCGCAGGAAGGTGTCCATGAACTCCCGCATGTTCTCGCGCTCGTAGGTGTCCAGTGCCGGGTCCAGCAGGAGGAACGTGACGTCCTCGCCGGCCTCGTACAGCCGCCGGGCCATCTCGGTGGTGATCTGGCTGCCGCCGCACCAGCCGAGCAGCCGGTACGGGCCGGTCGGTGCGGCCCGGCGCAGCTCGGCGAGGTTGAGTTCGGCGATCTGCTCGACGCTCTCGGGGGCGCGGCACGGGCGGGTCAGCCCGGGCCACTCGAACACACCCACCGGCTGGTCCTCGTCGAGGTGTTCGGCGAGCTGGGCGAACCAGTGCGCGCTGCCGGGGTGGACGCAGAACAGCGGCGGCCTCGTCCCTTCCCGGCGGAGCCAGACGATCGCGTCCGCGCTCTCCGCCCCGCCGGCCCCCGTGCCTGCCTCCCCGGTCGCGGAATCGGCCACCACCCGGGCCAGTTCGGCCACTGTCCGGTGCCGGTAGAAGTCCTGGAAGGAGAGCCGGATGCCGTGCTCGGTGCGGAGTGCGACGATCACCCGCATCACGGTGAGCGAGTGGCCGCCGAGCTCCACGAAGCTGTCGTCGACCCCGACCCTGGGCAGACCCAGTGCCTTGGCCCAGGCCCTGGCCAGCACGTTCTCCACCGCCGTCCGCGGCGCCCGGTAGCCGCGCGTCGAGGCGCCGCCCGCGAACTCCGGCAGCGCGGCGGTGTCCACCTTGCCGCTCGCGGTCATGGGCAGGTCGTCGAGCACCAGGTACCCGGACGGCACCAGGTAGGGCGGCAGGGTCCGGGCCAGTCGGGCGGGCAGCCCGGCGGCGTCGATCTCGGCGCCCTCGGCCGGCACCAGGTAGGCGACCAGCTCCTTCTCGCCGCCCCTCGTGGTGTGCACGCGGACCGCGACGTCGCGGAGGTCGGCGTGGCCGCGCAGCGCGGCCTCGATCTCGCCCAGCTCGATCCGGTACCCCCGGATCTTCACCTGGTGGTCCACCCGGCCGGCGAACTCCAGCACGCCGTCCTCCCGGTACTTGGCCAAGTCCCCGGTGCGGTACAGGCGTTGGCCCGGCTCCGCAGCGTAGGGATCCGGCACGAAGCGCTCGGCGGTCAGCTCAGGGCGTTCGACGTAGCCCCGGGCCAGCTGCGCCCCGCCGATGTACAGCTCACCCGCCACCCCGACCGGGACGAGTTCGAGATTCCGGTCCAGCACCCGCATCGTGGTGTTCGCGAAGGGCCGCCCGATCGGCAGCACACCCGCTTCGAGTTCGGCGGCGGCAGCCTCCAGGTGCGAGCAGCCGACGGTCGTCTCGGTCGGCCCGTACTCGTTGTCGACCACGGTGTCCGGGGCGTGCTCCGCCCAGCTGGAGACCATCTCCCTGGTCAGCTCCTCGCCGCCGGCGATCAGGCGGCCGGCCGCGCGGCGGACCCCCTCGGGCGACAGGGACTGGTTGAGCAGAGCCAGGTGCGACGGGGTCAGCTTGAGCAGACCGAAGCCGCCCCGCTCCAACTCGGCTACCAGCGCGTCGATCCCGGGTGTGCCGTCGTCCTCGGTGAGGGTCACCGGCTGCCCGGACAGCAGCGCGGGGAAGAGCGAGGTGACGGGCAGGTCGAAGGCCATCGAGGAGTACAGCGGTGCGCCCGTGCCACCGAGTGGTGTGTAGCCGCCCAGGCACCAGGAGACATAGTTGACCAGGTTACGGTGCTCGATCATCACACCCTTCGGCGCGCCGGTGGAGCCGGAGGTGTAGACGATGTAGGCGAGGCCGTCCGGATCGGCCGTCCGGCCGAGGTTCTCCGGCGATCGGTCGCCGAGCGGCACCTCCCCGTCCAACAGCAGCACCCGGGCCGGGCCGTCGGCCACCAGCCCGGCCAACTCGCCCTGGGAGAGCACCAGGGCGGCCCGGGTCCCGGCCAGCAGGGCGGCAAGCCGGGGCGCGGGGTGGCCGGGGTCGAGCGGCAGGTAGGCGGCGCCCGCCTTGAGTACGCCCAGCAGCGCGACCACCAGCTCGGGCCCGCGGCGTAGCAGGACGCCGACCCGGCTCTCCCGGCCGACGCCCAGTGACCGCAGGTGGCGGGCCAACCGGTTGGCACGGGCGTTGAGTTCGGCGTAGCTGACGGTGCTGCTGTCGGCGCAGCGCAGGGCGACGGCGTCCGGGGTGCGGCCGACCTGACGCTCGAACAGCTCGTGCAGGCATGCGTACGGGTAGTCCGCGCCGGGCCCGGCGGCGAAGGAGAGCAGCCGCTGCGCCTCGGTCTCGTCGAGGGCGGTACCGCGGGCGTCTCCGGCCGGGTCTGCGGCCATCGCCGCCAGGATCCGGCGGTACATCCCGGCCAGCCGCTCCCCGTTGGCGCGGCTGATCCGGGCGGGCTGCCCGGAGACGTACAGCACGCCGGGGAAGGTCCAGACGTCGAGCCCGAACTCGTTGGGGCTGACGTCGACGACGTTCGCCGACTCGATCCTGCTGCGGTCCAGGACGTGGAAGTCGAGGTAGGTGAAGGCGACGTCGACCAGCGGTGTGCCGGCGCCCCACTCGCGTTGCATCTCCGGCAGCGGGAAACGGCGGTGCGGCCAGGCCGCGACCTCCTCGGCGAAGACCTGGCCGACCAGTTCGGACCAGGTCGCGCCGGTCAGTTCGACACCGAGCGGCAGGGTGTTCAGGTGCATGCCGCGCACCGACTCGCCGCCCCTGGTCTCCAGCCGCCCGTTGCAGACGAGACCGGTGTGGAACCGGTGCGAGCCGCTGATCACGCTGAGGGCCTTCAGGTGGGCGGCGAACAGGACGCTCTTGAGCGGGGCTCCCGCGGCGGCGGCCAGCCGGCGCAGCCCGGGCTCCAGGTCCCGGAACGGGACGGTGATCAGGTACGGCAGCTCGCCCGAGCCCGGTGCGGCGGCCCAGCTCTCCGGCAGCTCGACCCGGTCGAACCGGCCTGTCCTGTCCTGCCAGAAGGCGCGGTCCGCCCCGGAGGCCAGCGAGTCCCGTTCCAGGGCGATGTGGTCGGCGAAGCGGACGGTGTGGGTGGGGGCGGGGGCGGGTTCACGCCCGTCCCGGATCGCCCGGTAGTCCGCCATCACCTCGGTGATCAGCGAGTGGTGGCTCCAGCCGTCGAGGATGGCGTGGCACTCGATGAACGAGAAGGTCCAACGGTCGTCGGCGGTCAGGTGCACGTGGAAGCGGAGCATCGGGGCCCGGGTGATGTCGAACGGGGCCCTGCGGGTCTCCTCGGTGAAGCGTTCGACGGCCTCCGCCGCCCCGTCCCGGCCGAGCGGGCGCAGGTCGTCGAAGCCGACCTCCACCGTGCCGTTCGTGTGCACGAGTTGGAGCGGCTCCGAAAAGCCGGAGAGAGCGAAGGAGGTGCGCAGGATCTCGTGCCGCCGGGCCAGCAGCGCCGCCGCCGCACGCATCGCGGGGAGCGAGAACGGGGCGTCGTCGGTGAAGGGGAAGAGAGTGATGTTGTGGTACGGGCTCTCGTCCCGGTCCGAGACCATCTGGTAGACCATGGCGGCCTGCACCATGGACATCGGGTAGGCGTCGGACAGACCGGTGGGCAGCTTCGCCCGGTCCTGCGGCGAGAGCAGCGCGAACGGGGCGATCCGCCGTTCCTCGGGGCTGACCTCGGTGGCCGGCCCGGCCGACTCGGCGTACCGGGCCAGGGCCTCGACGGTCTGGTGCACCAGCAGGTTCTGGACGGTCAGTTCGATCCCGCGCGGGCGCAGCGCGCCCACCACCCGGATGGCCCGGATCGAATCCCCGCCGAGGGCGAAGAAGTTGTCCCGCACGCCCACCCGGGGCAGGCTTAGCACCTCGGCCCAGCTCTCCGCCATCACCCGCTCGACGGGCGTCCTCGGGGCGATGTGCTCCTCCTCCGCGTGCGCCCGGTGGGCGTCCGGATCGGGCAGCGCCCGGCGGTCGGTCTTCCCGTTGGCGGTCACCGGGAGCACGTCCAGCGGGACGAAGACCGCGGGCACCATGTAGGCGGGCAGCACCCGGCCGAGGTGGTCGCGCAGCTCCGCCACACCGGCCGCCCGGTCTGCCGTGGTGGTGTAGTAGGCGACCAGCCGCGACTCGCGCTCCCCCGGACGGCGATGGGCGAGCACCACGCTCTTCTCCACCCCGGGGTGGCCGGTGACGGCAGCCTCGACCTCGCCGGGCTCGATCCGGTAGCCGCGGATCTTGACCTGGTCGTCGGCCCGGCCCAGGAACTCCAGGCCACCGTCCACGCCGTAGCGGGCCAGGTCGCCGGTACGGTACATCCGCGCGCCCGGCACCGGCGCGTACGGGTCCGGGCCGAACCGGTCGGCGGTCAGCGCCGCCCGGCCCAGGTAGCCGCGCGCCAGCCCCGGCCCGGAGACGTGGATTTGCCCGGGCACGCCGACGGGCACCGGGTTGAGCTCCTCGTCCAGCACGTACACCCGCAGGTCGCCCAGCGGCCGGCCGATCGGGCTGCGGCGGACGGCCGTGGTCTCGGCCGCGCCGACCTGGTGGTACGTCACATGGACGGTGGTCTCGGTGATCCCGTACATGTTGACCAGCGCCGGGGTGGTGTCGCCGAACCGTTCGAACCAGGGCGACAGCTCGGCCACGTCCAGGGCCTCACCGCCGAACACCACCTTCCGCAACGAGAGCACGTCCGGTGCCACATCGGCGGCTTCGACGGCCTCGATCAGGCCCCGGAAGGCCGACGGGGTCTGGTTGAGCACGGTGACCCGCTCGGCGACGAGCAGGCCGAGGAAGTCCTGCGGGGAGCGCGAGGTGGCGAACGGCACGACCACGACCCTGCCGCCGTGCAGCAGGGCTCCCCACAGCTCCCAGACCGAGAAGTCGAAGGCGTAGGAGTGGAACAGCGTCCACACGTCGTGGGGGCCGAAGCCGAAGTCGGCTGCGCAGGAGGCCAGCAGGCGCAGTACGTTGCGGTGGGTCACGGGCACGCCCTTGGGGCGGCCGGTGGAGCCCGAGGTGTAGATGACGTAGGCGGTGTTCTCCGGGCCGGCCACGGGCGCCGGGTCGGTGTCCGGCCAGTCGGCCGGATCCGCCTCCGGCGCCACGGTGGTGACACCGTCACCCGGCACCTCGTCCCGGGAGACCACCACCGTCACCGCGGCGTCGTCGAGGATGTAGGCCAGCCGGTCGGCCGGCTGGCCCGGGTCGAGCGGGAGGTACCCGGCGCCGGACTTGAGCACCCCGAGCAGGGCCACCACCAGGTCGAGGCCGCGGTCGAGCCGGACACCGACCAGTGAATCCGCTGTCACGCCGAGCGAGCTCAGCCGGTGCGCCAGCCGGTTGGCTCCGGTGTTGAGCTCGGCGTAGGTCAGCGCAGCGCCCTCGTAGCTCGCCGCGGTCGCGTCCGGGGTGCGCGCGGCCCAGGCCTGGAACGCCTCGGGCAGCGACGGCGCGGTCGGAAAGTCGTGGGCGGCGGCGTGCCGGGCGGCCAGCTGCTCGCGCTCGGCGCCGGTCAGCAGCTCCAGCCCGCTCACCCGGGCGCCGGGGGCGGCGGCGATACTCGTCAGGAGGTGCAGATAGTGGCCGACCAGCCGCTGCGCGGTCGCCGCGTCGAACAGCGCGGTGGCGTAGTCGAGCCGGCCCGACAGCGAACCGTCCGGCCGGGTGCCCAGGGTCAGTCCCAGGTCGTACTTGGCCACGCTCCAGCCGACCGGCTCGGGCTCGGCGGCCAGGCCGGTCCGGGCGGCGGGATCCCTCGTCTCCAGCTGGAAGACCGTCTGGAAGATCGGCGTGCGGGACGCGTCGCGCACGGGCGCCAACACGTCGACCAGCTGCTCGAACGGGGTCTCCTGGTGCTCGTAGGCGTCGAGCGCGGTCTCCCGCACCCGGGCCAGCAGATCCACGAAGGACGGCTCGCCGGAAAGGTCGGTACGCAGCACCACCATGTTGACGAACAGCCCGATCATCCCGTGCGTGGCCGCCTCGTCCCGGCCGGCCACCGGACTGCCGACCACCACGTCGTGCTGCCCGCTGTAGCGGCCGAGCAGCAGCTGGTAGGCGGCCAGGAAGACCATGAACGGGGTTGCCCCGTGCTGCCGCCCCAGCTGGACCAGGAGCTCGGCCGTCCCGGCCGGCACGGTGAAGTCGACACCGGCACCGTCGGTCGAGCGGACGGGCCCGCGCGGTCGGTCGGTGGGCAGCTCCAGCGGTTCCAGACCGGCCAGCGCGCTGCGCCAGTGGTCGAGCTGCCCGGCGAGGCGGGTGCCGGAGAGGCGCCGGCGCTGCCAGACGGCGAAGTCCGCGTACTGCACGGGCGGCGCGGCCAGCGGGGAGGGCCGGCCCGCGGCGAACGCCGCGTAAAGCTGGTCGAGTTCGGTGAGCAGGGTGGTCTCCGACCAGCCGTCGAAGGCGATGTGATGCAACGTCAGGAGTAACACCTGGTCGTCGTCGGCCAGCCGCACCAGCAGCGCCCGGAGCGGCTGCTCGGCAGCCAGGTCGAACGGGCGCGCACCGGCTTCGTTCTCCAGCTCGGCCAGCCTGTGCTCGGCCGCCTCCCGGCCGGTGCCGCGCAGGTCGAGAAGGGTGAACGCCGACGGGCCCGGCTCGTCGATCACCTGGACGGGCTCGCCGTCCCGGGTCGTGTACCGGGTGCGCAGCACCTCGTGCCTGGCGACGACCTCGTCCAGCGCGCGCCGCAGTGCCGACGCGTCCCACTCGCCGCGCAGCCGCAGCCGCAGGGGCATCAGGAACTCGGTGCTGCCGGGCTGGATCTGATCCAGCAGCCAGAGCCGGCGCTGCGCGAACGACAGCGGCAGCGCCTCACCCCGGGCCACCGGCGTGATCCCGCTGTCCTGCGCCGCCCTCGCCAGGCCCCGCAGGCGCCGCTTCAACAACTCCGCGCGGGAGATCGAGCTCGTGCTCATCCTCAGCCTTCCTGATACCTGCCGTGGATCGACCCCGGACCCGGGCGACACTGACCGCATCCAGGCTGCACACCGGGCGGCCGGCGGTAGCAGGGTCAGCGCGGCGCTCGTTCAGGCAGACAGGACTGCGTGTGTGAGTGCCCGTCCTTCTCTGTGGCCCACCGACCGGTCCGCGCAGCATCGACGCATGACCGACAAGGTGCCGTCATTGCTGCGCAATCGGGACTTCCTGCTGCTCTGGCAGGGTTCCGCGGTGTCGAGCCTCGGCTCGAACGTCTCCACCGTCGCCTACGCGCTGCTGGTGCTGGCCCTGACCGGCTCGCCCGCCGACGCGGGATTCACCGGCTTCGTCGCGCTGCTCCCGCAGCTGCTGTTCCAGCTGCCGGCCGGAGCACTGGTCGACCGGTGGAACCGCAAGCGGACGATGATCTGGTGCGACGTGCTGCGCGGCCTCACCGTCGGCAGCGTCGCGGCCGCCCTGCTCGCCGGACACCTGCATCTGGCCCACGTGCTGGTGGCGGGCTTCATCGAGGGCACCCTCACCGTCTGCTTCAGGATCGCCGCATCGGCGGCGGTACCCAATGTGGTGCACCCCTCTCAACTCGCCCTGGCGCTTTCGCACAACGAGGCCCGGGCGCGGGGCGCCGCCATGCTCGGCCAGCCGCTCGGCGGAGTGCTGTTCGGGCTCGGCCGGGCCGTTCCGTTCCTCTTCGACGCGTTCAGCTACCTGGTGTCGATGGGCGCACTGCTGATGATCCGGAAGGACTTCCAGGCCGAACGCCCGGCACAGCCCGGACGGCCGGGGACATGGGGGCACCTCGCGCAGCTGGGCGCCGAGATCGGCGAGGGAGTGCGCTGGCTCTGGCGGCAGCCCTTCCTACGGACCACCACCTTCCTGATCGCGGGCAGCAACCTGCTCTTCCAGGCGCTGTTCCTGACCGTCATCGTGAGCGCCCAGCAGCACGGCGGGTCGTCCGCCGCCATCGGCGTGATGTTCGGCGTCGCCGCCGTGGGCGGTGTGGTCGGCTCGCTGGTCGCCCCCGCGCTGGAGCGGCGGCTGTCGATGAAGGTGGTGGTGATCGGGGCCAACTGGGCCTGGGCGCTGCTCGTTCCGCTCCTGTTGATCGTGCGGAACCCGTACCTGATCGGCGCGGTGTACGCGCTGATGTGCTTCGTCGGCCCGGTCTGGAACGTGGTGATCTCCGCCTACCAGCTTGCTGTGACTCCCGACCGGATCCGGGGCCGGGTGCTCGGTGCCGCGGGCATGGTCGCGTTCGGCGCCGTGCCGCTGGGGTCGCTGATCGGCGGTCTGCTGCTGAGCCGCTACGGCGCCGACGTCACAGTGTGGCTGCTGGCCGGCTGGATGGTCCTGCTCGCCGTCATCTCCACTGTCAGCCCCGCCGTCCGCGCCGCCCCGAGCCTCACCGAGGCCACCCCTGCCGAAGCCCAGCCGGCCACCACAGGCTGAACCCGTCGGCGGCAGCACCAAAGGGATCCGGCCCGAACCACGGGATGTGGTTCGGGCCGGAGTTGCTGGTGCGCGGCTGCGGTGCCTGCCGACGTCGCGCAGTTCCTCGCGACCCTGAGGGCGGTTGCCCGTTTGCCCCGTGGCGTACCTGGCCCTGCTGGGAGACCCCGCGGCGGGTCCTAGCCCTGCTGGGAGAGCAGGGCCTCCACCTCCTCGTCGGAGAGTTCGGCGATCTGGGCCTCGACCGCTTCCGTCACCACTTCGGTGAGGGTGGCCACCGTGGTCGCCTCGAAGAGCCGCCGCAGGGGGACGCGCACCCCGAACACCGCGCTCAGCCGGGCCAGTACCCGGGTGGCGAGCAGTGAGTGGGCACCGAGCACGAAGACGTCGTCGTGGACGCCGATCCGGTCGATGCCGAGCATCTCCGTCCAGACCCCGGCGACGAGCTCCTCGGCGGAGTCACGGGGCGCCACGTACGCATGCTCGAACTCGGGGCGGTCCGGTGCGGGGGCCGGCAGGGCCTTGCGGTCGACCTTCTTGCTCGAGGTGAGAGGGAGTTCGGCCAGTGTCGTCCAGAGCGACGGGATCATGTACTCGGGGAGCCGCTCGCCCGCGTACCGCCGCAGCTCGGTGATCTCGGGTGCGGTGGCGCCCTCCGGGACCAGGTAGGCGACCAGCCGGCGGTCCCCGGGCCGGAGGTCCCTGGCCACCACGGCCACCGCCCGCACGGCGGGATGCTGGGCCAGCACGGCCTCGATCTCTCCGAGTTCGATGCGGAAGCCGCGCAGCTTCACCTGCTGGTCGATCCTTCCGAGGAACTCGATCGTGCCGTCGGCCAGGTACCTGACCAGGTCACCGGTGCGATAAAGCCGGGCGCCGGGCTCGGCGCCGAACGCGTCCGGGATGAACTTCTCCGCGGTGAGTGCGGCCCGGCGGTGGTAGCCACGGCCCAACCTCAGTCCACCGAGATGCAGTTCGCCCGGTACGCCGACGGGTACCGGCTGGCCGTGCGTGTCCAGGACGTACGCCCGGGTGCCGGGGACGGGCCGGCCGATCGGCATCGCCGCCTCGCCGCGGCCCGGCGGATCGGCCGGGACGGGGTGCAGTACGCAGGTGACGGTGGCCTCGGTCGGGCCGTAGTTGCACAGGAACCGGCCCGGCAGGCCGGTGGCCGCCCAGCCGCGCGCGTCGTCGACGGTGACCACGTCACTGCCGACGTTCATCAGCCGCAGACCCCGCATCCTGGGGTCGTCGGGGGCGAGCCCGGCCAGCACCTCCCGGTAGTACGCCGGGGTGATCTCCATGATGGTGATCCGGTGCTCGGCGACCCGGTCGGGCAGCTCGGCGGGGCTCCAGAAGAGCGGGTCGGCCACCACCACGGTGGCGCCCGCGAGCAGGGTCGCGGCGATCTGGTCCATAGCCACGTCGAACGTGAGCGCGGAGAGCAGCACCACCCGGTCGTCGGACCGGATGCCGTAGGCCTCGGCGATCACCCGGCAGTGGTGGGCGTAGGAACCGTGCTCGATCAGCACGCCCTTGGGCTGCCCGGTGGAGCCCGAGGTGTAGATCATGTAGGCGAGGTCGCCGGGCCCGGCCCGGTGCGCGAGGCCGGTGGCCGGGTGGGCGGCGATCAGGCCCGCGTCACCGTCGGTACGCACCAGCGGGCCGCCGACGCCCGCCAGCCGGCCGGCGAACCGGTCGGTGGTGACGATGGCGGCGACCCCGGCGTCGCGGAGCATGAACTCGAGCCGCTCCGCCGGGTGTCCGGGGTCGACGGGCAGGTACGCGCCGCCGGCCTTGAGTACCGCGAGCAGGGCCACCACCACATCCGGACCGCGCTCCATGCAGACCGCGACCAGGCTCTCGCCGCCGACGCCGAGCGACCGGAGGTGGTGGGCGAGCCGGTTGGCGCGCTCGTTGAGTTCGGCGTAACCGAGGGTCTCGGAGCCGAAGGCGACCGCCTCGGCGTCCGGCTGCTCCACGGCGCGCCGCTCGAACAGCTCCGGTACGCAGACGGTCTCGGCGGCGGCACGGGCGTGGTCGTTCCACTCGTGGACCAGCCGTCGCCGCTCGGGCTCCGTGAGCATCGACGGGCGGCTCAGCGGCGCCTCGGGGCACTCGGTGACTCCGCGCAGCAGGCTCAGGTAGTGCCCGGCCATCCGCTTCACGGTGGCTCGGTCGAACAGCGCCGTCGCGTACTCGAAGAGGCCGTTCAGACTGCCGTCGGCCCGCCGCCCGAGGGAGAGAGTGAGGTCGAACTTGGCGGTCTGCCAGGGCGCCGCGACCCGCTCCACCGCGATGCCGTCGAGGCTGAGCGGAGTCCGCTGCGCGTGCTGGAGGTCGAACATCACCTGGAACAGTGGGTTGCGGGAGGGATCCCGCTCCGGCTGCAGGTCGTCGACCAGCCGCTCGAAGGGCAGGTCCTGGTGGCTGTAGGCCGCGATCACGTCCTGGCGGACCTGCTCGATCAGCTCGGTGAAACCCGGGTCGCCGCCGAGATCGGCCCGGAGCACGACGGTGTTGATGAAGTTTCCGACGAGGTGCTCGACTTCGGGGCGGGTGCGTCCGGCGACCGGTGTGCCCACCGAGACGTCGCTCTGGCCGGTGTACCGGGCGAGCAGCAGATGGAAGGCGGCCAGCAGGATGACGAACGGGGTCACCGAGTGCCGGCGGGCCAGCGCGTCGACGGCCTCGGTGAGATCGGCGGGCACCGCCATCGCCAGCAGCTCGCCGCGCGCGTCGCGGACGGCCGGGCGCGGACGGTCGGCCGGCAGCTCCACCGGGGTGAGCCCGGCCAGCCGCTCGCGCCAGTGCGCCAGGTGCCGTTCCTGACTGGGACTCTCCGCCCAGCGCGCCTGCCAGGCCGCGAAGTCGGCGTACTGCACGGGCGGGCGCGGCGGCACCTCCGTACCGGCGCGGCAGGCGCGGTAGAGCAGCCCCAGATCGCGGGTGAGCACGTCGGCCGACCAGCCGTCGACGGCGATGTGGTGGGCCGTCAGTGCGAGGAGGTGCTCCTGGGCGCGGACCCGCACCAGCAGCACCCGCAGCGGCGCCTCCCGGTCGAGCCGGAACGGCCGCCCGGTCTCCTCCCTGAGCAGCGCCCCGGCCTGCTCGACCGCCTCCTGGTACGGCAGCCCGGAAAGGTCTACCGGGGTGGTGCCGAGGGGGGCGGGCGGGTCGATGACCTGGACGGGCGAGCCTTCGGGCGCGACGTACCGCGTCCGCAGCACTTCGTGGCGGGCCACCAGTTCGTCCAGTGCAAGGGCGAGCGCCCCGGTGTCCAGCGGCCCGCGCAGGCGCAGGGTCATCGGCACCAGGTACTCCGGGCTGCCGGGTTCGAGCTGGTCCAGGAACCACATCCGGCGTTGCGCCGAGGAGGGCGGCACCGCCCCGGTGCGGGGCACCGGGGTGACCGGGCCTGTGGTGTCGGCCGCCAGCGTCTCCGGGGCGGCCAGCAGCTCCGCCAGAGCGGCGACCGTCCGCCGGGTGAACACCTCGGCGACCGGCACGTCGGCCCCGAAGGCCGCGCGCAGCCGGAACACCAGCCGGGTGGCCAGCAGCGAGTGCCCGCCGAGGTCGAAGAAGTCGTCCAGCGCGCCGACCCGGTCCCGCGTCAGCACGTCGGCGAAGACGGCGGCCACCGTGGTCTCCACCGGGCCGCGCGGCGGCACGTGCTCCTCCGTGTGTCCCTCCAGCCCCGGCAGCGCCTCCCGGTCGACCTTGCCGCTGGCGGTCAGCGGCAGCGCGGCGAGGGTGCGCAGCACCGACGGGATCATGTACTCGGGCAGCCGCTCGGCCAGGTGGGCCCGCAGCCGGACCGGCCCGGGGTCGGCGCCGGGCACGGGCACCACGTGGGCGACGAGCCGCTGCCCGTCGTGGACCCCGACGGCCGCCGCGGCGACGCCGGGGTGCTCACAGAGGACGGCCTCGATCTCGCTGGGTTCGATCCGCACCCCGCGCAGCTTGACCTGGCGGTCGAGCCGGCCGAGGTACTCCAGGCAGCCGTCCGCGCGCCGACGGACCCGGTCACCGGTGCGGTAGAGCCGCTCGCCCGGGCTCTGAGGGTGGGGGCTGGGGACGAACCGCTCGGCGGTCAGGTCACCGCGCCCGGCGTAGCCCCGGGCCAGCCCGACACCGGCGACGCAGAGTTCACCGGGGACGCCGACCGGGGTGAGCCGGCCGTCGGCGTCGAGGACCAGAGTCCTGATGCGGTCGATCGGGCGGCCGATCGCGACGATCTCGCCGGGTTCCTCCCCGGTGTACTGCCAGGAGGTCACATCGATCGCGCACTCGGTGGGACCATAGGTGTTGATCAGGGTGACGGGCAGCAGAGCGAGCAGCCGGTCGCACAGTTCGGCGGGCAGCGGTTCGCCCGCGCTGAACACCAGCCGGAGCGCGGTGCAGTCGGCGAGTCCGGGTTCCTGGACGAGTACCCGCAGCACGGAAGGGACGAGCTGGAGCACCGTCACCCGGTGCTCGGCCGCCGCCCGGACCATCGCCGCCGGGTCGCGCGGCACACCGTCGGCGGCCACCACGACCGTGCCGCCGGAGACCAGGGGGGCCAGGAACTCCCACATCGCGGCGTCGAAGCCGACGGTGGTCTTCTGCAGCACCCGGTCGGTGGGGCCGAGGCCGTGCTCGCGGACGGTCCACAGCACCCGGTTGCGGATCGCCTCGTGGCTGACCACCACTCCCTTGGGCCGGCCGGTGGAGCCGGAGGTGTAGACGATGTACGCGGCGGAGGCCGGGTCGACGGGGGGCAGCGGCTCGGCGCTCCGCGCGGCGATCGCCTCGCGGTCCTCGTCCAGCAGCACCAGGGCGGCGGCGCTGTCCGGCAGTTCGTCGCGGATCCAGGCCTGGCTGATCAGCACCGCCGCGCCGCTGTCGCGCAGCACGTGGTCGCGCCGGTGCCGGGGGTGGCCGGGGTCGATCGGCACGTACGCCGCGCCCGCCCGGTGCACCGCCAGCAGGGCGGTGACCAGGTCGGTGTCCCGGCGCACGGCGACAGCCACCGGGGTCTCGGGGCGGACGCCGAGCTCGTACAGGTGCCGGGCCAACCTGGCGGCCCTGGCGTCGAGTTCGGCGTAGCTCAGGGTCTCGGTGCCGAACACCACAGCGGTTGCGTCCGGTGTCCGGGCGGCCTGCTCGGCGATCAGCTCGGGCAGGCAGTGCGCGGGGGTGGGGGCGGGCACGGCCTCGCCGGCGACCAGGGCGCGCTGCTCGGCCTCGTCGAGGATTTCCCACTCGTCCAGCCGTGCCGACGGATCGGCGACGACGGCGGCCAGCAGCCGCCGGTAGTGGCCGCCCAGCCGTTCGATGGTGGCGCGGTCGAACAGGGCGGTGGCGTACTCGAAGCCGCAGCGCAGGTGTCCGTCCGAGTGCTGCTGGACGGAGAGCATCAGGTCGAACTTGGCGACCGGCCAGCCGACGCCGAACTGTTCGGCCTCCAGGCCGGGCAGCGAGAACGCACCTGTCGCGGGTGGGCGCAGCTCGAACATCACCTGGAACAGGGGGTTGCGGGACGGGTCGCGCTCGGGTGCCAGCTCCTCGACGATCCGCTCGAACGGCAGGTCGCCGTGGCGGTAGGCGGCCAGCGCCGTCCTGTGCACCCGGTCGAGCAGCTCGCTGAAGGTGGGCCGGCCGGACAGATCGCCCCGCAGCACCAGGGTGTTGGCGAAGAAGCCGATCAGCTGCTCGGTCTCGTTCCTGGTCCGGCCGGAGACGGCCGTGCCGACCGCCAGGTCCCGCTGTCCTGTGTAGCGGCCGAGCAGGGCGTAGAAGACGGCCAGCAGTACCACGTTCGCGGTGACGCCCCGGCGCGCGGCCAGTTCGTCGACGGCCTCGCCGACGTCGGCGGGGACGTCCACGGCGACGCGGTCGCCCCGCCAGTCGCGCACCCGGGGTCGTCGCCGGTCGGTGGGCAGCTCCAGCTCGGGGAGGCCGGCCAGGCGCTCGCGCCAGTGGTCGAGCATCCCGGCGAAGGCGGGCGTGCCGGCCAGGGTGCGCTGCCAGAGCGCGTAGTCCGCGTACTGCACGGGCAGCGGGTCGACCGGCCGGCCGCAGTAGTGCCGGGCCAGCTCGTCGGCCAGTACGTCGGCCGACCAGCCGTCCAGCGTGATGTGATGCAGCGTCAGGAGCAGGATGTGGTCGTGCTCGGCGATCCGGATCATCGTCGCCCGGGCCGGGATCTCCGCGGCCAGGTCGAACGGCCGCGCGAGATCCTCGTGGACCAGCCGCATCGCCTCCTCTTCCTCCGGTGCCTCCAGCACCGCCACCGGGATGCGCGCGTCCTCATCGATCACCTGGAAGGGCTCGCCGTCGCGCTCGACGTACCGGGTGCGCAGCACGGCGTGCCGTGCCGCGACCGCGTCCAGCGCCCCGAACAGTGCCTCGCGGTCGAGCAGGCCGCGCAGCCGCAGCGCGAACGGGACGAGGTAGTCGGTGGCGCCGGGCGCCAGCCGGTCCAGGAACCAGAGCCGCTGCTGGGCGAAGGAGAGCGGCAACGGTTCGTCATGGGGGACCGGGGTGATCGCCGTCCGGTCGGCACGCTCGGCGACGGCCAGCACCTCGGCGAGCCGGGCCACGGTGCGGGCGGTGAACACCTCGGCCAGCGGCAGCTCGACGGCCAGCAGCTCGCGGAGCCGGAAGGCCACCCGGGTGGCCATGATCGAGTTGCCGCCCAGTGCGAAGAAGTCGTCGTGCACGCCGAAGCCGGTGATGCCCAGCAGCTCGGCCCAGAGCTCGGCGACGGTGTGCTCCATCGGGGTGCGCGGCCCGGTGCCGGACCCGGTCGCGGCGGCGATCCGGTGGGCCGCCGGGTCGGGCAGCGCCCGCCGGTCGGCCTTGCCGCTCGGGGTCAGCGGGATCTGCGGCAGCGAGACGTACAGGGCGGGCACCAGATGCTCGGGCAGCAGTCGGCCCAGATGCGCGCGCAGCTCGTCCACCTCGGGCGCGGCACCTTCGGCGGGCACCAGGTAACCGACCAGCCGTGCCTCGGCGCCGGTGCCGTGCGCGACGACGGCGGCCTCGCGGACCGCCGGGTGGGTGGTCAGCGCGGCCTCGACCTCGGCCGGTTCGATCCGGAAGCCGTGGATCTTCAGCTGGGTGTCGATCCGGCCGGCGAACTCCAGCTCGCCGTCCGGACGGTGACGCACCAGGTCGCCGCTGCGGTAGAGCCGGCCGCCGGGCTCCGCGCCGAACGGGTCGGGCACGAAACGCTCCGCGGTGAGATCGCCGCGCCGGTGGTAGCCGCGCGCCACCTGCGCACCACCGATGTACAACTCGCCCACCACGCCCGGCAGAACCGGCTGCAGGTTGTCGTCGAGCACGTACATCCGGGTGTTGGCGATCGGTGCGCCGATCGGGAGCGCGCCCGATTCGAGGTCGGCGACGCGGCGCACCAGCACCGAGCAGCCGACGGTCGTCTCGGTCGGGCCGTACTCGTTGAAGACCACCGTGTCGGGCGCGTGCCGCTGCCACGGCGCGAGCATGGCACCGGTCAGCAGCTCGCCGCCGACCACCAGGTGGGGGGCGGCCGTACGCAGCACGTCGGCCGACAACTCGCGCCCGAGTATGCCCAGATGAGTGGGCGTCATCTTCACCAGGTCGAAGCTGTCCCCGGTCAGGGTGGCGACCAGTGAGTCGATGCCGGGGGTGCTGTCCTCGGCGGTGAGGGTGACGGTGGCGCCGGTGAGCAGTGCCGGGAAGAGCGAGGTGACGGGCAGGTCGAAGGCGACCGAGGAGTAGAGCGGAGTACCCGCGCCCTTCGACAAATAGGTCCTGGCGGCCCAGCTCACGTAGTTGACCAGGTTGCGGTGGGTGACCGTGACGCCCTTGGGCTGCCCGGTGGAGCCCGAGGTGTGGATCAGGTAGGCGAGGTTGTCCGGCGACGCCCACTGCTCGGGCGGCGCGGCCCGGGTGCCCGTCCCGACCGGGACGACCACGCCCGCCCAGCCGCCCGGTGCGAGGTCCGCGCTCGTGATGAGCACACCGGCACCGGCCGAGCCGAGCAGCTCCTCGCGGCGCGGCGCGGGATGCTCCGGGGCGAGCGGCAGGTACGCGCCGCCCGCCTTGAGCACCGCGAGCAGGGCCACCACCAGGTCGGGTCCGCGCCGCAGGCAGACGCCGACCAGTGCCTCGGGGCCGACCCCTGCCTCGCGCAGCCGGTGCGCCAACAGGTTGGCCCGGCCGTCCAGTTCACGGTAGTTCAGCTCACCGGACGGCCACCGCACGGCGATGGCCTCCGGTGTGCGGGCCGCCTGCGAGGCGAGCAGCTCGTGCAGGCAGCCCGCAGGCATCGGCTCGGCGGTGTCGTTGCACTTCTCCACCGTGGCGTACCGGTCCTCGGCCGAGATCAGCTCGATCCCGTCGAGCGGCGCGTCCGGTGCGGCCAGCACGGTGTCCAGCAGCAGCCGGAGGCTGTCCGCGAGGCGCTGCACCGTCGTCCGGTCGAACAGTGCGGTGGCGTACTGGAGCCGGGCGTTCAGCCGCCCGTCCGGCAGCTGGTCGACGTCGAGGGCGAGGTCGAACGCCGAACCGACCAGCGGCGTCCTGACCAGCTCGACTGCCAGTCCCGGGAGCTCGATCGGCGCGGCCGCCGCGTTGTTGAGCGAGAAGGACACCTGGAAAAGCGGATTGCGGGAGAGATCCCGCTCGGCGGCCAGCTCGTCCACGATCAGCTCGAACGGCGCGTCGGCGTGGGTCAGCGCGGCCAGCGTGCTCTGCCGCACCCGGCCCAGCAGGGTCTCGAACGAGGGCCGGCCGGTCAGATCGCCGCGCAGCACCACTGAGTTGACGAACAGACCGATCAGGTTCTCCGTATCCGTCCGCGAGCGGCCCGAGACGGGGGTGCCGACCGGGATGTCGGTCTGCCCGCTGTAGCGCGCAAGCAGCGCCTGGAAGACCGCCAGCAGCACCATGAACCTGGTGACCCGGTGCCCCCGGGCGAACGTGTCCACCCGGGCGACGAGTGCGGCGGGCAGCTCGAACCGTACGACGTCGCCGTCGCCCTCCCAGACCGGCGGCCGGGGGCGGTCGGTGGGCAGCTCCAGCGGAGCCAGACCGGCCAGCCGGGTGCGCCAGTAGTCGAGGCGCTGTGCCAGCCGGGGGCCGGAGAGCCTTTCGTGCTGCCACTGGGCGAAGTCGGCGTACTGGACCGGCAACGGCGCGAGCGCGGCGGGCGCGCCGCCGGTCCGCTCGCGGTAGCCCGCCGAGAGTTCGGCGCCGAGCAGGTCCCAGGAGAGCCCGTCGAAGGCGATGTGGTGGACGACGACCAGCAGCAGGTGGTCCTCGTCGGCCAGCCGGGCCAGCAGCGGGCGGATCGGCAGCTCGGCCGCGAGGTCGACGGGGCGGCGCAGCTCGCGCTCGACCAGCTCACCGGCCAGGCGCTCGCGTTCCTCGGAGGTGAAACCCGTCAGATCGTGCTGCTCCCAGGCCAGTTCGGGGACCTCGCGGACCTGCTGCACGATCTCCCCGCCGAGCGACAGGCAGCGGGTGCGCAGCACCTCGTGCCGCTGCACGACGGCGGCCAGGGCGCCGGTCAGCGCGGCGGTGTCCAGGGCGCCGCGGATCCGCAGCGCCAGCGGCAGCAGGTAGTCCGGCGATCCGGGCCGTAGCTGGTCGAGGAACCAGAGCCGCTGCTGCGAGAACGACGCCGTCCGAGCAGCACCCGTCCCACGGCCGGCATCCCCGAAGCTGTCGTCGCTGTCCACCGGCTACCTCCACGGATCCCCATGACGCACACCGCGCCCGTGGCGCAGCCTGCCGGGCACGGGCCCCGGGGCACCAGGGACGGACCGGCAACGGTCGGCTGCCGGTCCTGCTGCGCGTCTGTCTCTGGTCCCGGCGCGCCGCGGCGGGCACGCTCGCCCCGTACCGCATCAACGACACACCCCAGCAACGACACACCCCGCACCGGGCACTCCTGCCGGCGGGACGACACGCCGAGGAGGGCCGTTCATGGCCGAGGAAGACGCCGACACCCGCCCCTACCTGGTCGTGCTCAACCACGAGGAGCAGTACTCGATATGGCTCGCCGACCGGGAGCTGCCGCTCGGCTGGCGCGCCGAGGGCACCAGGGGCAGCCGCGAGGAGTGCCTGGCGCACATCGGCACCGTGTGGACGGACATGCGCCCGCTCAGCCTGCGGCAGCGCATGGAGCAGACAGCGCGCGGTTAGCGCCGATGACCACGCCTGCCCCGTCCCTGCCCCGCACGTGGGCGCGAACCCTCTGGGAACCGACTATGCGCGAATCTGACGGCGAGCCGACCGGGGTGCTCGGCACCATCGGCGGCACGCCGCTCGTCGAGCTGACCAGGCTCGACCCGTTGAGCCCGGTCCGGATGTACGCCAAACTGGAGGCCCACAACCCCGGCGGCAGCATCAAGGACCGGTCCGCGCTGGAGATGCTCCGGGACCGGATACGCGACGGACATCTCGTCCCCGGCCGGTCCGTGGTGGTCGAGTCCAGCTCGGGCAATCTGGGCATCGGGCTGGCCCAGGTGTGCGGGTACTTCGGGCTCCGCTTCATCTGCGTGGTGGACCCGAGGACCAACAGGCAGAACATCGCGATCATGCGGGCACTGGGCGCCGAGGTCGAGGTGGTCACCGAGACCGACCCGGCCACCGGCGAGTACCTGCCGATGCGGATCCGCCGGGTCGGTGAGCTGGTCGAGCGGATCGACCACGCCTACTGGCCTGACCAGTACTCCAACCTCCTCAACCCGCGCGCCCACCACGCCACCATGCGGGAGATCTTCGAAGAGGTGCCCGGCGGGGTGGACTACCTGTTCTGCGCGACCAGCTCCTGCGGCACCCTGCGGGGCTGCTCGGAGTACGTGCGGGCCAACCGTCTGCCGGTGAAGGTCGTCGCGGTGGACGCCGAGGGCAGTGTCCTCTTCGGCAACGCCCCGGGCCCCCGGCTGATCCCCGGCCACGGCGCAGCCGTCCGGCCGAAGCTGTACGGCGAGGGTCTGGCCGACGCGGTGGTGCACATCGCCGACCTCGACTGCGTGGTCGGCTGCCGGCGGCTCGCCGCCCGCGAGTCGATCCTGGCCGGCGGCTCCTCCGGTGCGGTGGTGGCCGCGGCGCTGAGCATGCGCGACCGCATCCCGCCCGGCTCCACCTGCGCGCTGGTCTTCCCCGACCGGGGCGAGCGCTACCTCGACACGATCTACGACGACGGCTGGGTGACGGCCCACTTCGGTGACGTCTCCCACCTCTGGAAGGAAAGGAAGCCGACCATGGGGGTGGCACCGTGCTGATTCTGGGAGCCGGTCAGGTCCGGCAGGCCCTCGACGGCGCCGAGTCGCAGGTGGTGGAAGCGGTGCGCCAGGCATACCGGCTGCACGAGCAGGGGCTGAGCGAACTCCCGCACTCGGTCTTCCTGCGCTTCCCCGGCAACGCCCGCGACCGGATCATCGGCCTGCCCGCGTACCTCGGGGACGACACACCCGTGGCCGGGATCAAGTGGATCTCCTCCTTCCCCGGCAACGTGGCCGCCGGGCTGGAGCGGGCCTCCGCGGCGCTCATCCTGAACTCGATGCGGACCGGGCAGCCGGAGGCGCTGCTGGAGGCCTCGGTCATCTCGGCCCGCCGCACGGCGGCCAGTGCCGCCCTCGCCGCCGCCACGCTCGTGCCCGCGGGGCCGCAGACCGGTGTCTCACTGATCGGCTGCGGCGTGATCAACTTCGAGGTGCTGGTGTTCCTGACCGCCCTCCTCCCGGAACTGGACACCGTGACCGTCTTCGACCTGGACCGGAGCCGGGCCGAGTCGTTCGCCGCCCGCTGCACGGCCCGGCGTCCCGGCCTCAAGGTGACCGTGGCCGACCGGGTCGAGGACGCGCTCGCCGCCCACCGCCTGATCGCGCTCGCCACCACCGCCTCGACACCCCATCTCGCCGTCGAGTCCTGCCGCCCGGGAACCTTGTTGCTCCACCTGTCGCTGCGCGACCTCACCCCGGAGACCATCCTGGCCGGTGTCAACATCGTCGACGACGCCGACCACGTCTGCCGGGAGGCGACCTCGCTGCACCTGGCCGAACAGCGGGTCAACCACCGGGACTTCATCACGGCCTCGCTCGGCGAGATCCTGGCCGACGACGGCTACCGGCGTGACGAGGCCGCCCTGACCATCTTCTCCCCCTTCGGCCTGGGCATCCTCGACCTCGCCGTCGCCGACCTCGTCCGCCGCACCGCCGAGCACCTGGGCCTCGGCACCCGCATCCCGGACTTCCTCCCCGGCTGACCGGGTACCCGCCGGTCAGTCCGTCCGGAGGCCGACAGCCAGCCTGCACAGGGCCGCCCGGTCGGACCGCCCGGTCTTGTGGATCAGGCTCGCCAGGTGTTTCTCCACCGTGCGCGGCGAGATGGAGAGCCGGCGGGCGATGTCCTTGTTGCCGGGCCGCTCGACCAGCAGCTCGAAGACCTCGTACTCGCGCGGGGTGACGCCCTGCGCCCGCAGCTCCGCCGGTATCCGGTCCCGCCCGCCACGCCGCTGCGCCACCCTCGCACCGGCCTGCCGGATCATCGCCCGGCAGGCCCCCACCACCGGCGGCACATCGAGGTCGTGGAAGTGCTCCTCGGCTGTCCGCAGCCACCCCACCGGGTCGCCCCAGCCGTCCGCCAGCGCCGCCTCCGCGAGCAGCCGCAGGCCCAGGTGATGCCCGGTCGGGAACAGCTCGGCGCTCTGCCGTGCCGTGCGGACGACGGCCATCGCCTCCTCCGGCCGCCCCTCGCGGCCCAGCAGCACCGCATCGGCGAGCAGCAGGAACTGCCGGTTCCAGGCCAGTCCTGCCGCCGGGGTGGCCGCAACGGCGGCGTACTCGGCCCGGCCCGCGGTGCCCGCCAGCACGGCCAGCAGCGGGCCGAGACCGTACCGGCCGCCCAGGTAGTACATGCTCGGATGCTCGTCCTCCCAGGCCACCGCGGCGGCCAGCTCGGCCGTCGCCAGCGCCCGGTCCTCCTCCAGCAGCGCGCAGAAGGCGCGGCAGAGGCCGAGCAGGACGGGCGTCAGGAAGGACTCCGAACCATCGGCCCTGGCGAAGGCCAGCAGATCGCGCTCCATCTCCCGGCGTAGGCCCCGGTGCGCGGCGAGCGTCGCCGAGGTGAGCAGCAGGTACCGGTGCGTCCCGAGGTTGCGCATCCGCGCGCTGGCGTCGAGGCAGCGGTCGATGATCTCGCGAGCCGTCCCGCGGTCTCCCCGCAGGACGGAGTTCATCGCCAGCAGGCCCTCCACCCGCTGGGTCAGCACGATCGCCCCCAACTCCCTTGCGGCGTCCCTGGCCTGTTCGAGCCTGCGGGCGTCGCCGGTCCGCATGAAGGCGTTCCCACCCAGCCGCAGCAGCGCCTCCACCCGCCAGACCGGCAAGGAGTGCTTCTCGGCCACCGCCAGCATCCGCTCCAGGCAGGCGTCCGCCGCGTCGAAACCGCGTTCGCGCGCCAGTAGTGCCAGCAACTGCCAGGCCTGACAGGCCACCACCGGGAGTTTCTCGCGCTCCGCCACCTCGGCCGCCTCGCGGGCGAGCCGCTCGGTGTCCGCAGGCCGCCCGCCCTGGCCGGGGAGCAGTGCGAGGTGTGCCTCGACCACGGCGAGCGCGGCGGCCTGCTCCGGCCGGCCGGAGTCGCCGAGCAGCGCCTTCGCGGCGGCCACCTGACGGGCGGTGTCCACACTGCGCTCGGCGATCACGGCCACCCAGGCGAGCCGGGTGTGCAGGGCGACGCCGCGCTCGCTGCCGAGGGCCGCCGCACCGAGCTGCGGCAGCGTGGCGGCCAGGGCGAAGGCGCGGTCGAGCTGGCCGGATTCGGCGAGGGCGTAGAGCAGCGACTCGGTGACCTCCGTCCGGTCCGGCCCGGTGGCGAGCTCGTGACCGCGCTCCAGCAGCAGGACGGCCGTGCCCGAGGCTCCGCCGGCCAGCGCCCGACGGCCCGCCTCGGCGTAGAGCAGCGCCGCACCGGCGGGGTCGCCGCCCGCGACGAGCAGCCCCGCGACCAGTCGGCACCGGTCGTCCAGGAGCGCCGGGTCGGCCGCCTGCAGCGCGGCCGCGGCCCGCCGCGCGAGGGCGGCCCGCTCGGCCGGGGAGACCCCGGCCAGCAGCGCCTGCGCGGTGAGGGCGTGCCGGAAGACGTACTCGTCGGCCGCCGAGGCATCGGGGAGCACGAAGTTGGCCCGGGCCGCGGCGTGCAGCTGATCGAGCAGCGCCCGGTCACCGTGCCCGGTGACGAGCTGCAGGGTGGAGAGCGTGAACCGCGAGCCCAGGACCGCTGCGAACAGCAGGAGTTCACGGGTCTGCGGGTCGAGCAGGCCGAGGCGCTGCCCGTAGCCCTGGACGACCGTCGCGGGGACCGTGCCGGTCAGGTCACCGACCACCACCCAGGACCCCTGCTCGCAGAGCGCCCCGGAGCGGACCATCTCGGCGAGCAACTCCTCGATCAGGTAAGGGTTGCCGTCGCTCCACCGGATGAGCCGGTCGACCACCGCGGCGGGCACCCGCTGCTCCGGCACACCGAGGCAGCCGGCCGCGATCGCTCGGGCCCCCTGCTCGTCGAGCGGCTCGAGGACGACGACCGAGGCGCACCGCCGCCGCTCGGCCGCACGGGCCAGATCCAGCGCGGGCCCGGGGTCCGGCCGCAGGGTGGCCACCAGCAGCACGGGCTGTCCGGCCAGATTGTCCATCAGGTACTCGACCACGGCGACGGTCTCGGAGTCCGCGTCGTGCAGGTCCTCCAGAAACAGGACGCAGCCCGCCTCCCGGCCGAGCACGGTCAGCAGCCGCAGCAGTGCCTCTGCGAGTTCGACCACGCTCTCCGGCGATCCCGGGTACGCGGGACTGCGCCACTCGGGGACCAGCCGGGCCAACGCCAACCGGTACGGCACGAGTTCCGGGTCCGTCGGGACGCCGCTGGTCCGGAACCGCGAGTGCAGTGCCTCGGCGAGCGGACGGAACGGCATGCCCGCACCGGCCGAACTGCCACGGCCTCGCAGGACCGGCAGGCCCAGACGGGCGGCCTGGGCGGCACAGTCGCCGACCAGTCGGGACTTCCCCATCCCGGCCTCGCCCAACAGGAAAACCGTGTGGCCGGTCGCACGCTGAAGTTCCCTCAGGGTTGCCTGGAACAAAGCGAGTTCGGCGTCCCGGCCGATGGTGACCGGCGAAGTGGTACGCATATCTGCAGGTTATCCGGCTCGTCCCGGTGAATTCGAAAGTCTGCGAATCCGGCCATCCTGGCGCAACAACCGCAGGGGAATCGCAACGGCAGCGTCCAGCAGCATGTCCCACAGAGGACCCGGCACCGCGCGACGGGCGCGCCGGATCCCCTGCCACCCCACCCTCATGGTTCTGCCACCACGGTTTCGCCGGTTCGAGCACAGTTCACCGGCTCGTCGTCGGCCGGTCACCGGTGGACCTTCCAAGACGGCCGCCACCGGGCCGGCCGCTCCTGCTTACACGCGTTCCCCGTCGGGCGCCACGGGAACGGTCACGGTCGGCCACGGGTGCGTGAGAGCGGCACTCCGGTACGCGCCCAGCAGCTCGGAACGGCGCCCGAGACCGCCGCCCGCGCGCAGCACGATCTCACCGGCCGGGTGATCGACCGCGGTGCCGGACCGCGTGCCCGGCTGCTTCCATGACTGCACAGAATCGTTGGCCTTCATGAGGACAGGTCTACCTTTCCGGAGGGTTGCGCCGTCGGATACGACGGACGTTCAGAAGTCGGCGGCCGCAGGAGCAGCGCCGAAGCGGTGAGGTCTGCGAAGCCCAGCCGCAGCAGACCGTGGCCGATCCCGGCAAGGCCGGTCAGCAGGCCCGGGGTGGGCAGGGCGGCGGGTGTGCCGCAGCGGGGACCGTGCCGGTCGAGAGACTCCAGCAGAGCACCGGTCCGGCGGGCCAGCACCCGGCCGGCCTCGTGGCCGGGCGCGGCGCCGAGCAGTTCGAGGACGCCGAGTTCACCGTGGCAGAGGCTGTGACCGGGCAGCGGGCCCACCGAGGCGACCAGCCGGACGGCGTCCTCGACGGCCGCGGCCCACGCGGGGTCCGCCCTCGCGGCCGGGCTGTCGGCCAGCGCCAGCGCGACACCCGGCAGGCCCTCGCACCACGAGAGCCCGGACCCCCCCTCGGCGCGCGCCGCCGCCGTCCCCGCCACCGCTGACCGCAGTGCGGCCGTGCCGGCCCGCTCGTACCGGGCTCCGCCCCCGGCCGCCGCGAACCCGAGCAGCGCCCAGCCCACCCCGGCCGCACCCGCCGCGAAGCCGGACGTCGGGGGCAACGGCCCCCCGAGCAGCCGGGCCGCACACACCTCGGCAGCCCGCCGGGACTCGGCCGTGCCCGTGATCCGGTGCACGGCGAGCAGCGCGGCCAGCCCGCCGGCGGTGCCGTCGCGGACCCCCTGCGTGTCCTCCGCCTCGGCGGCGGCGACCGTGAGGGCCGTCGCGGGCGCGATCCAGTCACGTATCTCGGCATCGTCCAGCCCTGTGGCCACCCGGGCGAGGGCGTAGACGATGCCGCCCAGACCCGCGAAACCCCCCGACCCGACCACGCCGAGCTGCTCGGGCCGCGCCGCGAGCCGGTCCAACAGGTGCGGCACCGGCCGCAGCACCCGGAGGGCCGCCTCCGCGTAGCGGGACTCTCCCGTCAGCATGGCCAGGTCGGCCAGGAAGACAGCCGGCCCCGGGTAGCCACCCGCCAGATCGGCGCCTGCGGCGCCGACCCGCCAGTACCGGTCGCCGAGCAGTTCCAGCGCGAGCCAGTTCGTCCGGGCAGGGCCGTGATGGGCCCGGCCCAGCAGCTGGTCCGCGATGCCCCGGGCGGCGGCGAGCAGCCGGTCACGGGGGGCGACGATCCGCGCCCCCGGTCCGGCGGCCCGCTGCGTAGCCGACTCCGCGATCGGCGTACCGGTCCCGTGGGCGGGGGCAGTGGACCGGCTCGCCATCGCCGCCCGGACGATCCACTCCTGACTGCCGAGGCCGTCCTGACTGCCGGGGCTGCCAGCGCTGTTGCTTTCGGTCACGTCCCGGTCCATCGCGCGGAGCCGGTCGGCCACGCGGTCCAGACCGGGGCGTTCAAGGGCGCAGGGCAGCCGACGGCCCGTACCGCTCCACAGGTCCACCGCTGCGGGCCTGGCGGTGAACAGTGGGATGTCGCCCTCCCACAACTCGGCGATCTCGTCCTCCAGGACCAGCGGCCAACCCGGGTCACCGAGGGCGTCCGTCCCCAACAGCCGCAGGACCGCGTCCCGTTCGGCCGCGTCCCGCAGGACATCGGGGTGGGTCGACTCGCTCAGTACCGTCGCGTACAGCTGGGTGTCCCGCGCCACCACCCGCACCACGTCGTCGGCGAACCGTTGCAACAGGCCGTGCTCGCCCAGCAGTTCGTCCTGGCCTTCCAGGATCGCGCGCCGCCCGGCGCGGAGCCCGGCGAGCAGCGCCTCGGTGTACGTCTCGGGGTCGGCGTCCACGCCGTCCAGCCGGGGGCGGTTCGCGGCGCCGCCCAGCGCACCGGCCCGGCGGACGAGCCGCATCTCGTCGGTGCCCGCAGCCGCCCAGTCCACCGTCTCCACCGGCGACCGGCCGCCCGGGTCTCCGCCCAGGCCGGAGGCGTCCAGAGCCGTCTCGTCCCCGACCAGCAGATGTGGTAACAGGCCCGTCCTGAGCACCGATGCGGTCAGTGCGAGCGCCGCCGGGTCCTCCTCCGGATCCTCCCCTGCCGCCACCGGACCGGGCGGGTGGAAGAGGGTCTCGACGTCGACCAGGACGGGCTGGTCCGCGCACGCGATCAGGTTCTCGAAGTGCAGGTCGGTGGCGTCCAGCAGATGGACCAGGGCGAGCAGTGCGCCCTGGCGGTGGTAGAAGCGCTCCAGCTGCGTGCCCGTGGTGCAGGGCTCGGGGGAGACGTACTCCACCCAGCCGTAGTCGGACCGGTCCAGCAGGGCCAGCGTCCGCAGCCCGGGCGTCCCGGGCCGGGCGTTGAACCAGCCGACCAGTTCGTTGAAGTGCCGGTGTGCGCCGATCGGCTGCGGCTTGTACACCACCCGCGTGCCGTCGGCGAAGCGCAGTACCGCGACGCTGCGCCCGCGCCGGTGCCCGTCGCCGGCCGTCCGGTCGACCGCGACGAGCAGCCCGGGGTCGACGCCGTGCAGCAGGTTCGCCACCAGCTCGGCGCGGTCGGCGCCGAACCGGCCGAGGAGCTCCGCCAGCGCGGCGGCGGAGTGGACACAGCTCTGGGCCAAGATCCTTGCCAGTACCGGGTATTCGCTGAGCAGCGCGGCCATTCCGGTCCGGGTCGAGACCGTACCGAGAAAGGAACGGAAGCGCTCTGAGCCCGTGTCGCCCGAGAGGTGCCCGCCCACTCTGGCGACATGGAGCTCCAGGACCAGCGTCCGGGCCGCCAGCCACCCCAACGTCGCGGCCAGTCGGCCCTTGAACTCGCCCACGACAGAAGCGAGTTCGACCGGTAAGCAGCCGACCGCCGAAGTCAGCCGCGTCCCGGCCAGATCGGCGAACGGCGCGAGAACGGCCGCGAACCCACTCGTTCCCGGCAGGTCACCGCCCGGCGCGGACGGCTGCGCCGGCATCCCGGCAAGCACCGTCTCGGCGAACTCCGCCCACTCCGGCTTTTCCCTGCACGGCAGTTCGGCGGGGTGAAGGCCGCGCACCCACCAGGCGGACATGCCGGAGTCCACCTCGGTCGATGACGCGCTCGTAACGATTGATGACGCGCTCGCAGCGATCACAGCCAGAGAGTGTCAGCCCACAGCCAACTGCACAAGATTGCGCGCGGACAGGGCGGACAGGGCGGACAGCGAACGGGGCGGGCAACGCGGGCAGCGCGAGTCGCCCCGCATTTAACCGGTGGTGCCGTGACCGGGGCAGGGTTATGGTTCTGCTCATCCGATCCCGAGGGAACGGTGTTGGTTCGTTGAGGAGAAGCAGGAGGTGAGGACATTGATGACTGTCACGGTGACGGGCGCTGCCCGCATTCAGGAGTTCATCGTCCCCACCTCTGTGGCCACCGGCTGACCACTCCTTAGTTCCGCGCCTTCGTGCGCGTCGCCGGGGCCACCCTTTGCCTTGAAGGGCCCCACCTTGTCTTCCTCTTCGCTCTCTTCGCTCCACCAAGCTTCCGCGGCTTCCGTCACGCACCCGCTCGCCCCGTACGGGTGGGACGCGGGCTGGGAAGCCGAGTTCGCCCCGTACGCCGCACAAGGGCTGCTGCCCTGCCGGGTGGTACGGGTGGACCGGGGCCAGGCCGATGTCGCCACCGCCGACGGCATCGTCCGCGCGGACACCGCCCTGGTCACCCCGCACGACCCGCTGCGCGTCATCTGCACAGGCGACTGGGCCGCACTCGAGCCCGCCGGTGACCCACAGCTGATCCGCGCACTGCTGCCGCGCCGCACCGCGTTCGTGCGGTCCACCTCCTCCGCGCGGTCCGAGGGCCAGATCCTCGCCGCCAACGTCGACCACGCGATCATCGCGGTCTCGCTCGCCGTCGAGCTCGACCTCGGCAGGATCGAACGCTTCCTGGCCCTGGCCTGGGAGTCCGGTGCGACGCCGCTCGTCGTCCTCACCAAGGCCGACCTGGTGCCGGACGCCACCGGTCTCTCGTACCTCGTCGAGGACGTCGAGAACACCGCGCCGGGCGTCCAGGTGATCCCCGTCAGCTCCGCGACCGGGGACGGCGTCAACGTGCTGTCGGCCGTCGTCTCCAGCGGTACGAGCGCCCTGCTCGGGGTGTCAGGAGCGGGCAAGTCCACCCTGGCCAACGTCCTGTGCGGGGCCGACGTGATGGAGGTGCAGGCCATCCGGGACGTCGACGGGAAGGGCCGGCACACCACGACCACCCGCAACCTGCTGGTGCTGCCCGGCGGGGGAGTGCTCATCGACACTCCCGGCCTGCGCGGTGTCGGGCTCTGGGACTCCGAGACGGGAGTCGGTCAAGTCTTCGCCGAAATCCGTGAGCTGGCCCAGGACTGCCGCTTCCACGACTGCGGTCACGTCGCCGAACCCGGCTGTGCGGTGCTCGCCGCCATCGAGGACGGCACGCTGCCCGAGCGCCGGCTGGAGAGCTGGCGCAAGCTGATCCGCGAGAACGAGCGGATCGTCGCCAAGACGGACGCGCGGCTGCGCGGCGAGATCCGGCGCGACTGGAAGCAGAAGGCCGCCGAGGGCCGGTACAACTACGCGGCCAAGCGCGGCGCCCGGGCCCGCTAGCGGGCCCGGCGGGCACGGGACCGTACGCCGCCACGTACGGCCCCGTGCCTCCTTGATATACGTACCGGCGACACGTGTACGGGGAACGGGGAAGAACCACCCCCGCCGGGCCGGCCCGGCACGCCTCCGGGCGACCGTCAGCTCTGCGGGACGTCCCTCACGAACACCAGCCCGTCCAAGGAGGCCAGGTGGTCCGGGTCCAGCGGGGCGTAGCCGAACCAGGGCGAGACGCGGCGGGCGGGCCGCGCGGCGCCGAGGGCGTCGGCCAGCAGCCGGGTGTCGACGACGCAGCGCTCCTGGGGGAGCGCGCACAGCAGCCCTTCGAGGGTGTCCGGCGGCGGGGCGTCCACGCTCCGGTGCCGGATCGTGCCGAGCGCCGTCGCCAGGAAGGCGTACTCCTCGCCCAGGCGTTCGCTCACCAGCGCGCCCGCACTCCACCACTCCACCGGCCCCTGCCACATCCGCATCGAGCTCCGCTCCCGCTGGAAGTGGGAGTTGTGGGCGTGGGCGAGTACCGGCCCCCGTGCGGCGAGAGCCAGCAGGTTGTCGGCCATCATCAGGTCCCGCAGCCCGCACAACCGTGACATGCGTGCCGGAGAGGCATCGGCCATCGCGGCGTGGTAGCGGAGCAGTCCCGCAGCGGTGCGCGCGTGCAGCCGGGCCAGTTCCCAGTCGTCCCCGGAGACCGCCGCGGTCAGCTCGGGCGACCGCGCGTCGAGCAGCGCCGTCAAGTCGTCGGCGACCAGCCGCAGTTCCCCGGCGTCGGCCGACCGCCCCACGGACCTGGCCGGGTCCATCATCGCGGCCTGGTCGGTCCACCGGTCGTCGGCGCCGAGCAGCCGGTCGAGCGTCTCGGCCGTGCAGGGGAGCAGGTCGGCTTCCAGGCGGGCGGCGAGCAGGTCGTGGAGCGCGGTGAGGGACTGCCGGGGGCTCGCGGCGGCGGTGATCTCCAACGGGCCGTCGAATCCGGCGAAGCGGACGTGGTCGGCGCTGGGGCGTCCTTCGTTGAAGGCGCGCATCCAGCGCACGAGTGCGCGGTTGGCGGCGGAGGCGCCGAGCTCATGGCTGAAGCCCTGCGCCATGACCTCGTCGAGGGTGCCGGTGCCCGAAGTGACGTACGCGTCGACGGCCAGGGCGCGCAGACAGTCGCTCTCGATCGCGACCGTCCGGTAGCCCTCCTGCTCGACAAGCTGCCGGAAGAGCTCGTTGCGCACCGCGAGCAGGGTGTCCTCGCCGTGTGTGGGCTCGCCCAGGGCGAGCAGCCGGGGCTTGACGGAGAGGAGGTCCAGGACGGCGGAGGCCTCGAAGGGGCGGGTGGATTCCTTGATGTCAGCTGCCATGCCTTCAACGGTATCGTTGAACCTTCGGTGGAAACTTTTGTGTGAGATCAGGGGCCTCATGAGCCAAAAGCTTCAAAGCGGTGGACGGCTCAGGCCGGTCGATCTGGCACGTCGGCACGGCCTGTCCACCCAGGCGGTCCGCAACTACGAGGAAGCCGGGATCCTGCCGCCCGCCGCACGCACCGCCCACGGCTACCGCACCTACCACTCGCTGCACGCGGGAGCTCTCGACGCGTTCCTCGCCCTGATTCCCGGCCACGGGCACCGCACGGCGGCCTTCGTCATGCGGGCGGTGAACGAGGGTGCGGACCAGGAGGCGTTCCGCCTCGTCGACGAGAGCCACGCCCAGCTCCTCCAAGACCGGCGGACCCTGCGGGCGGTGGAGAACGCCCTGGCGGACCTGGGCCCCTCCGCACCGGACGGAGCGGGGCCGGCCACGGAGGCAGGACCGGCCGTGGTGCCCGGGGCGGGCGGCGTGTTCGTCGGACCACTGGCCGCGCAGCTCGGAATCCGGCCCGCGACCCTGCGCGCCTGGGAGCGCGCCGGGCTGGTGAGCCCACGCCGCGACCCGGTGACCGGGTACCGCGTCTACGGCGAGGCCGATGTACGGGACGCCAGGCTGGCCCACCAACTCAGGCGCGGCGGCTACCTGCTGGAGCAGATCGCCCCGCTGATCGCACAGGTACGGACGGCCGGTGGACTCGAACCCCTGGAGGCGGCACTGGGCGACTGGCACGGCAGGCTGTCCGCACGCGGGCGGGCGATGCTGGCCGGGGCCGCGGCACTCGACGCGTACCTCCGCATGCGGGACGGCGGCGGGAGCCAGGAGGACAGCGGCGAGGGCGGTGGCGGCGGGAAGCGGCCATGACGGTCGCCGCGGGCAGTGGCAGTGACGGCCGAGCGGCGGGTTGCGGCAGTGACGGCCGAGTGGCGGGCTGCGGCATTGACGGTCGAGCGGCGGGCTGCGGCATTGACGGTCGCGGCGAGAAGCGGCCCATCGCCCCATAGGGTCACCGCCCCACAGTGCACCGCAGCCCCCTACCGCACGCGGCGAGCACCCGCCGCTCGATGTCCGAATCCCGCGAGCCCTGCGTGAGGGCGCGGCGCACACTGGGGTGTATGACCCCACCCGAGGACACCCGGTACCAGGCCGTGAGCAGCCGGGACGCCCGATTCGACGGAGTGTTCTTCTTCGCCGTGACGAGCACCGGCATCTACTGCCGCCCGAGCTGCCCCGCGGTCACACCCAAGCGCGTGAACGTGCGATTCTTCCCCACGGCCGCGGCGGCCCAGGGGAACGGCTTCCGGGCCTGCCGGCGCTGCCGCCCGGACGCGGTGCCGGGCTCGGCGGAGTGGAACGTGCGTGCCGATGTCGTCGGCCGGGCGGTACGGCTGATCGGCGACGGCGTCGTCGACCGTGAGGGCGTCCCGGGTCTCGCGGGCCGCCTCGGCTACAGCGCACGGCAGGTGCAGCGCCAGCTGACCGCCGAGCTGGGGGCGGGCCCAGTAGCCGTCGCGCGCGCCCAACGCGCCCACACCGCAAGGGTGTTGCTCCAGACCACCCGGCTGGCCATCACGGAGATCGCGTTCGCCTCGGGCTTCGCCAGCGTCCGGCAGTTCAACGACACGGTGCGGCGGATCTACGCCCGTACCCCCAGCGAACTCCGCGCCGAGAGCGCCACCGGCCTGGCCAGGTGCGGCACCGGCGCCGCGTCGGGAGCCCGCGGGCGGGCAGCCGGCCCCACCGGTCCCAGCGGTACGCGCCCGGCGGCCGGAACCACCGGCCGTCCCACCGCCGGCATCCCCCTGCGCCTCGCCTACCGGGGCCCCTACGCCGCCCGCCAGGTCTTCGACCTGCTGGCCCGCGACGCCGTGCCCCGCATCGAGGAGATACTCGGCGAACCGGGGGCCCGCACCTACCGGCGCACCCTGCGGCTGCCGTACGGCACCGGCGTCGCCTCCGTCGACGAGGCCCCGCACCCCGGCTGGCTGGAGGCCCGGATCGGGCTCACCGATCTGCGCGACCTCACCACTGCCGTCCAGCGCCTGCGCCGCCTCTTCGACCTGGACGCCGATCCGTACGCGGTCGACGAACGGCTCGGCGCCGACCCCCGGTTGGCCCCCCTCGTCGAGTCGGCCCCCGGGCTGCGCTCGCCGGGTGCCGCCGATCCGGAGGAAATGGCGGTACGCATCATGGCGGGCCGGGAGCGGGCCACCGCGCTCGTCGAGACGTACGGCGAACCGCTGCCCGAACCGTGCGGGACGCTGGACCGGCTCTTCCCCCTGCCGGGCGTGCTGACCGGCGACCCGGAGGTGGGACCACTGGCCGCCGCCCTGACCGACGGCACCGTACGGCTCGACGCGGGAGCCGACCGGGAGGAGGCGGCGCGGGCGCTCGACGCCGTGCCCGGGGTGGACGCGCACACCGTGGCCCTGATCCGGATGCGCGCGCTCGGGGACCCGGACGTGGCCCTGCCCGACGGACCGGACGACGAGGGCCGACGGCCGTGGCGCTCGTACGCCACCAGGCACCTGAACAGCACCGAGCCGATGCCCGCGTGGGCATCCCGGCAGTGACGGCCGTGCGCCCGCGTCCGTGGCAGTGACGGCTGTGTGCCCCCGCGTCCGCCGCCGGCCGTGACGGCCGTGCGCCCGCGTCCGCCTCCCGAGCAGCACCGAACCGGCCGCCGTGTCCACCTCCCGCACCTGAGCAGGGCCGAACCGGCGCGCGCATCCGCCACCTGAGCAGCACCGAGTCTGCGCCCGCGTCCGCCACCTGAGCAGCACCGAACAGGCACCCCCGTCCGCCCCCCGGCACCGACGGCCGCCCGGCCGCGTGCACCCGTGCCGCGCCCCACCGGCACCACGGGCACTGCCGGTGCTCCTCCGAGTGCCCGGCGTCCGCGCCCGTCCTACCGCTCCACCCACCCCCGCTCGTACGCATGCCACCCCAGCTGCAACCGCGTACTCACCCCCGCCACCTCCATCAGCCGCTTCACCCTGCGCTGTACCGTGCGCAGCCCCAGCTCCAGCTGCTTCGCCACGCTCGCGTCCGTGAGACCGGCCAGCAGCAGGGAGAGGATCCGCAGGTCCAGGCCGTCCGGGAACTCGCCGTCCTCGACGAACTCACCGGGTGAGACCCCCAGCCGGACGGGCCTGGCCTCGCGCCACACGGCCTCGAAGAGGCCCATCAGCGACTCCAGCAGCCCGCTCGCGTGCACCACCAGGGCGGCGGGCTCGGCGTCCCTGCTGGTCAGGGGGACCATGGCCAGGGTCCGGTCGGCGACGACCAGCTTGGTCGGCACCCGGTCCACCACCCGTACGCGTTCGTCCCGCGCCAGGGCCGCCGTCAGCTCCACCACGCCCCGCGGCAGCGTCAGCACCTCCCGCTCCAGGACCACCCGGTAGAGCACCCCGCGCGCCGACGCCCGTTCCTCGGCCACGTTGTCGATCCCGGTCACGGCCACCGGCTGCCCGGTGACCAGCGCGCACACCTCCTGCGCCGCGCCCAGCTGCAACTGCGCGAACCGGTGGGCCACCGCGCTCGCCCCCTGCACGACCTCCACCAGGTCGTGCACCGCGGGCTGCGAGGACTCCGCCCGGTACTCCTCCGCCAGCAGCACGGCCGCCAGCTCCGCCTGCTCCAGTTCGTGCCGCTGCTGGGTGAGCAGGGCCCCCAGCGCCACCCCCGGCGGGGCCGCCACCCAGCGCGCCGTACCCGACGACGACTGGGCCGCCAGCCCCTGACGCTCCAGCCTCCGCAGCGCACGCTCCGTCTCGGCCTCCCCGGCGGACAACCGGTGCGCCAGGTCGGACACCTCGGCTGCCCCGAGCGTGACGAGCGTCCGGTAGGCCGCCTCCTGCGCCTCGTCCAGCCCTATCGCACCCAGCACCTCAGCACTCACCCTCCCGCACACGGGGCGGACCGGTACCCGGCCCCCACGAACCCCCACCCAGCACACACGGCTGGCGGGAATGAGTCACGGCACAAACCCGCCTCACGACATCATCCCTGCACCACCCGCCCCTCTGCCACTGTTTCGCCACCGGCCGGCAACCCGTGGGCCGAACCGACTTGGGGAGCAGCATGCGTCCGAGACCGCGCCTATCGCGCACGGCGTGGGGGGCGGCCGCCGCCGCCGTCCTCACTGCCACCGCGGTCACCCCGACCGCGGCGGCCCCCGCGCCCGCGAACCCGGCCGCCGCGGAGCGACCGCTGACCGGGAGCGCGAAGGCGCGCGGCACGCAGCCGCGGACCGTCGTCGTCACCCTGGTCACCGGCGACAGGGTCCAGGTCAGCCAAGGGGGCCCGGGCCCGGACGCGGCCGCCGCGCTGCCCCGCGAGGACGGCACGCTGCCCCTCATCCAGACCCGTACCTCCAGCACCGGCAAGGGCGGCAGGCCTGACCTCTACGTCTTCCCCGAGGCCGCGTCCAAGGCCCTGGCCACCGGCCGCGTCGACCGGGAACTCTTCAACGTCTCCGGTCTGATCCGGCAGGGGTACGACGACGCCTCGACGAAGTCCCTGCCGCTGATCGCGGTGTACGACACGTCGGTGAACGTCGCCCGCGCCCTGCCGCCCACCCCGCGCGCCGCCACCCGCGGCCCGGTCCTCGATGCCGTCGGCGGCCTCGCCCTCAAGGCCGACAAGGCGAAGGCCGCCGACTTCTGGGCGGACGTCACCACCACCCGTTCCCGGGCCGCCGCCGGCCTGTCCAAGCTGTGGCTCGACCGCAAGGTCACGGCACACCTCGACCGGTCCACGAAACAGGTCAACGCGCCGTCCGCGTGGGCCGCCGGAATCGACGGCAGGGGCACCAAGGTCGCCGTCCTCGACACCGGAGCCGACGCCGAACACCCCGACCTCAAGGGCCGGATCGCCGCCGCCCACAACTTCACCGACTCCGCCGGCACCGGCGACGCCCAGGGCCACGGCACGCACACCGGCTCCACCGTCGGCGGCTCAGGAGCGGCGAGCGGCGGCAAGAACAAGGGCGTCGCCCCCGGCACCCAGCTCCTCAACGGCAAGGTCCTCAACGACAGCGGCTCGGGCGCCGCCTCCTGGATCATCGCGGGCATGCAGTGGGCCGTCGACCAGCGGGCCGACGTCGTCTCCATGAGCTTGGGCAGCCAGGAGCCGACCGACTGCACCGACCCGATGAGCACGGCCGCCGAAGAACTCTCCAAGAGCACGCGGACACTCTTCGTGGTGGCCGCGGGCAACCTGGGCCCGCGGCTGAACTCCGTCTCCTCGCCCGGCTGCGCACCCGGCGTCCTCACCGTCGGCGCCGTGGACCGCGACGACACCACCGCGCAGTTCTCCAGCCGCGGCCCGACCGTCGGCGTCCACACCCTGAAGCCCGAGATCGCCGCCCCCGGCGTCGCCATCTCCGCCGCCGCGGCGGGCGGCCGAGGGGTGCACGCCTACCGCTCCATGTCCGGTACGTCGATGGCGACGCCGCACGTCGCGGGCGCGGCGGCCCTCGTCAGGCAGGCCCACCCCGACTGGACCGCCCAGCAGGTCAAGGCGGCCCTGGTCTCCTCCGCCGAGCAGGTCCCCGGTGACGTACGGGAGACCGGTGGCGGCCGGCTCGACGTGAAGGCCGCGCTCGACGCCGACGTCACCGGCGCGCCCGCCGTGCAGGGCGGCACGTTCCCGTGGCCCCAGCACAGCAGCGACCGCACCACCGTCGACCTGCCGTACACCAACACCTCCGGCACGGCCGTCACGCTCGACCTCAAGGTCCAGCAGCTCACCGGCAACGACGGTTCCCGCCTCCGGAGCAGGATCGCGACGCTCGGCAAGAACCGCGTCACCGTCCCGGCCGGCACCACCGTCAAGGTGCCGCTGACGCTCGACCCCGCCGCCCGGATCGAGCGCGCCCAGTACGGCGACGTCACAGGCCGCGTGCTGGCCACGGCAGCGGGCTCCCGCACCGTCTCCACCCCCTTCTCCCTCTACGTACAGCCCGAGACCGTCACCCTGCGCGTCAAGGTGATCGACCGCGAGGGCAGGCCCGCCGACGGCGTGAGCACCCTCGACGTGATCGGCACCGACGACGAACAGGGCGAGAGCCGGCCCAACAACGGGAGCGCGGAGCAGCGTTACGAGGTCCGCCCCGGCTCGTACTTCCTCTCCGCCTACGTCGGCACGCGCGACCCGGACGACGGCACCGGCCGGGCCTACCGGTCGCTCAGTTACCTGGCCCACCCGCAGCTGGAGCTCAAGAAGGACACCACCGTCGTCCTCGACGCCCGCAAGGCGCACAAACTGAGCGTGCGCACCGACCGCCCCAGCGAGACACGCAGCACCACCCTCGCCTTCGAGCGGTCCTGGAAGGACACCTGGAGGCACTCCGGCACCCTCAGCGCGGGCCGGGGTGTCGCCGACTATTACGCCGACGTGCAGGGCCGCGCCGCGGAGGGCGAGTTCGAGTTCGGCAGTTACTGGCGCGCGTACGCCCCGCTGCTGAGCCGCTTCCAGGTCACCGGCGGTCCCGCCCTGCACGCCTCGGTCGGCCCCGTCGGCTCCGTCAACCTCGACGGCAGGGGCACCGCCCCGCTCGCCGACGCGGGCAGAGGCACCCCCGCGGAGCTGAAGGCCGCGGGCGTCAAGGGAAGCATCGCCCTGGTCGAAGCGCCGGACAGCGAAACCTCCCTGGGCGCCGTCGCCCAGGCCGCCCGCGCCGAGGGCGCCGTCGCCGTGCTGGCCCACCGCCCGTCCGCGGGCACCTGGTACCCGAGTGCCGGATTCGGCTCCGGTGCCCTCCCGCTGCTGGCCGTGCCCGCCGCCGAGGCCAAGGACCTCAAGGCCCGCCTCGCCCGGGGCAAGGTCACCGTGGACTGGCAGGCCACCGCGCGCAGCCCCTACGTCTACAACCTCGGCTTCCAGGAGGCGGGACCGGTCAAGTCGCCCCGTACGTACGGGATGTCGGACCGCAGGCTGGCGTCGGTCCAGTCCGGCTACCGGGCGATGGGGGTGCCCGGGGACTTCGTCGACTCGGTCTCCGCACTGCGCCCGAGCGGCTCCCGCGTCGTGATCTCCGCACTCGTGGACCCGGTTCCGGTCCCCGGCACGCGCACCGAGCTGTACCCCGCCGACGGGTCCGCCTGGGGGCGCTACGTCGGCAGCAGTTTCCCGTTCGGTGAGCTGATGGTCTCGCCCGACCGGAAGTTCCGCGCCGGCCAGCGCCTCACCGAGAACTGGTACGGCGGCGTCATCGCCCCCACCGCCCCGCGCGACACCCAGGACAAGCCCGTCCTGGTCGCCGAACGCCAGGGCAACTGGATCGGGTTCGACGCCGCGATGTGGGGCGACCGCGAACACTGGGCAGTCCCCGGCAGCTTCGGCGACATCGGCTCGCTCGTGCTCACGCGCGACGGCGAAGTCGTCGGCGAGAGCAGCTGGCCGAAGGGCGCCTTCGAGGTTCCCGCGGACCGGGCCGCGTACGAACTCACCCAGCGCATCACCAAGATCGGCTCCCCGGCCAGGGACTGGAAGCGCTCGACGGGCGTCACCACCAGCTGGAGGTTCACCTCGCAGCTCGACGAGAGCGCCGCCTCCACACCGCTCCCGATCCTCTTCCCCGGCTACGCGCTCCCGGAGGACGGCCTGAAGACCCTCCCCGCCAAGGATGGCCAGCAGATCACCCTGTCCCTCTCCGGGCACGCGGGCCACACCCCCGGAGCGATCAGGGAAGCCCGGCTGTCCTACTCCTACGACGAGGGCAGGACCTGGCAGGACGCCAGCACAGAGGCGGCGGGCAGCAGTTGGACGGCCACCGTCGACCACGCCGGTGCCACCGGCAGGCAAGTCACCCTGAAAACCGAGCTGACGGACTCGCGCGGCAACTCCGTCACCCAGCTCGTGACCCGCGCGTACGACGTGCGCTAGCCCAACGGCCAGCCGCACGACAGGCGTACGCCGGTCACGAAACGGTCCGCCGGGTGTCCTTCCCGTGGGGGGTGGGGCTGCCCGGCGGACCATTTTTTCGCTCCTGCCCCGTTTCCGAATCGCCTCAGCGGTGGACAATAGGGGCATGAGTCAGCAGGGGGAGCGGCGCCGAGACGCCGAGGACGACTGGTGGGACCGGCTGTACGACGAGTCCACCACGGACACCGGCCCGGCACCTACGGGCAAGACCTTGGACGACCACTTCGACTCGACCCCACTCACCGCGCCCCCACCGGACACGCCCCCGCCGCCCCCGCCTCCTCCTTCGGGCACGTCCCCGGGCCGGGCCACGGAGAGGGGCCCGGGGAGGCCCGCGGGCGAGGGCCCGGACCGGACCACGGGCAGGGGCCCGGGGCGGGATCCGGACGGGAGTCCGGGCCGGACCACGGGCAGGGCTCCGGGGCGGGATGCGGACGCGGACCCGGGCCGAACCACGGGCAGGCCCCCCGAGTGGCCCGCCGACGCGGACCCGGGGAGGGCCCCGGAGACCCCCATGGCTGGGGAGTCGTCCTGGGAGAGGGACGAGGACCCCGCCTGGGGCACAGTGCGGGATTCGGCCTGGAACACGACCACCTCGCCGCGGCCCTCCAGGTCTCCGGACTCCCCGCCCACCCCGGACCCCGACCCGGCGCGGCCCGCGGACGCGACCTGGGCCTCGGAGGCGGCGTGGCCGGCGGCCGCGACATGGGCTTCGGAAGCGACGTGGACCCCGGACCCGGCGCGGGCCCAGGACGCGGGCCCGGCCCGAGACGTCCGGCAGGAACGGGGTTTGGCCCGAGACATGCCGCAGGGCCAGGAGCCGGGCCCGGCCCCCGGATCACCGCGTGCCTCCGATCCTGCGAACCCCTCGGGCACGCCCTGGGATTCCGGTCCGGCACCGCTCCCGGGCCGGGCACCGCTCCCGCCTCCGCTCCCGGAGGCTCCACCGCCCCCGGACGGGGCCCGACCTTCCGGCGCCGCGCGTGGCCCGGCCCCCTGGGAGCCGCCGCCCGCCGGCACCCCGCCCCGCACTCCCGGTCCCGATCCCCGCCCCGACCCGCGCTCCGTTTCTCCGGAGGCCTCTCGTACGGCCACCCAGGGGTGGGACGCGTGGCTGCCGGCCCCCCGGCGGGGGAAGGCCTCCCCGGAGGGCGGAGCCCGCGACGAGGCGGTCGCCGACTGCGCCGCCAGTTCCTCGGAGAGCACGGCGGACGAGCCGCCCGCACCTCCGCCACCGCTGTCCGGGACCGCGACCTGGGGGCCTCCCCCCGCTCCTCCCGGGCCGCCGGGCGCCCCGGACCCCCGGCGTGCGGGCGGCGGACGGCGCACCCGCCGCCTCTGGGACGAACCGACCGAACCCGCCACCCCCCTCCCTTCCGGCACCTTCGGCCCCGCCCAACCCCTCGATCCCGCTGAACCCTTCGAACCCGCCGGCCCGGAGCATCACCCCGTCGGCGGAGCGGGCAAACGCGAGGAACCCGCACGGCCGCCGGCCCCCGAGGCTCCGGGGGAGGAGAAGGTGCCGACGGCGGCGGACGTACCGACGGCGGCGGACGTGCCGAGGGCGGCGGACGTGCCGAGGGCGGCGGACGTGCCGAGGAGGACCGACGTACCGAAGGCGGCGGACGTGCCGAGGAGGACCGACGTACCGAAGGCGGCGGACGTGCCGAGGAGGACCGACGTACCGAGGGCGGCCGACGTACCGAGGGCCGCGAACGTGCCGAGGACGGCCGACGTACCGAAGGCGGCGAACGCGGCTGCGGAGGCCAACCTCCGCGACGTTCCGCCGCTCCCCACCGCCTTCCCCGCCTGGGAAAGCGGCCCGACCGGCGGTTCCCGCCCCCCCACCGCCACCCACGTCGGTGACGGCCCGCCCACCTACGACGCCGAGCCGACCGCCCTCGCACCCGCCGACCCGGCCGACCTCGGGGCCCTCGTCCCCGACACCGTGCTCGACGGGGCCCGGTACGGCTCGTACACCTTGCGCGCGGCCTCCGTGCGCGGTGACTCGGCCCGGTTCCGGGGCGAGCCGCGCCGCGACGCACTCCTCACCGCGCGGTTCGGCGACGGGGTGCACGGGCTCGTGCTCGTCGCCGTCGCCAGCGGTGCCCGCGCCGCCGAGGGGGCGCACCTCGCCGCGGGCGAGGCCTGCCGGTGGATCGCGGGCGCGGTCGGCCGCAGCCACGCACGGCTCGCCGAGGACATCCGGGCCGGCCGCCGCGGCGACCTCAAGTCGGGACTGCACCGCCTCACCGACCGCTCCTACGGCAAACTGCGCGCCCGCGCCGCCGAACTCGGCCTGCAGCCGGACGAGTACACCGCCGACCTGCGCTGTCTGCTCCTGTCCACCGACCCGGAATGCCGCAACCGGATCTTCTTCGGTGTCGGCGAAGGCAGCCTGCTGCGGCTCAGGGAGGGCGTCTGGCAGGACATCGAGCCTCCGGAGCCCAGCCCCGGCGCGCTCATCGGCGCTCCGGTCGTCGGCTTCGGCGCCGTACCGGGCAACCTGTCCGGCGCGCCGGTGGACGGCGGGCCGGGGTCCACGGCGGAGGACCCCGAGGAAAACCCGCAGGGCGACCGGCTCACCATGGACCTCAACATCACCACACCCCCCTCTCCGCACGTGGATACTGCCCCGCCTGGCTCCCCCTTCCGGTTCCGGGCCTCGGTGGCCCGATCGGGTGACACGCTGCTGTTGTGCAGCGCGGGTCTGGCGGAGCCGTTGCGAGGCGAGGAAGCCCTCGCCGACGAACTGGCCGCCCGCTGGGCCGGACAGGACCCGCCGGGCCTCGCCGCCTTCCTCGCGGACGTGACACTGCGCGCCAAGGGGTACGCGGACGACAGGACGGCGGTGGCCACCTGGGAGCAATAAGTGCATATTCCGTGGTTTATGGGAAAGTCGGGAGACAGTCAGTGTGATTGTCGTCCCGAGAGGTGTGACCCGGCCATGGCCAAGCAGAAGGTGGCGGAGCAGTTCGTCGACACACTCGTCCAGGCGGGTGTGCAGCGCCTCTACGGAGTGGTCGGCGACAGCCTCAACCCCGTCGTCGACGCCATCCGGCGCAATGGCTCCATCGACTGGATCCAGGTCAAGCACGAGGAGACCGCGGCCTTCGCCGCGAGCGCCGAAGCCCAGGTCACGGGCAAGCTGGCGGCCTGCGCGGGCTCCTGCGGCCCCGGCAATCTGCATCTGATCAACGGCCTCTACGACGCCCACCGCTCGGCCGCCCCGGTCCTCGCGCTGGCCTCGCACATCCCGTCCGGCGAGATCGGCACCAGCTTCTTCCAGGAGACGCACCCGCAGCAGCTGTTCCAGGAGTGCAGCCACTACAGCGAGCTGATCTCCAGCCCCAAGCAGATGCCGCGGGTCCTGCAGACCGCGATCCAGCACGCGATCGGCCGCAGCGGCGTCGGCGTCGTCACCCTCCCCGGCGACGTGGCGGGCGAGCCGGTCAGCGAGGGCGGCGCCGAACTCACCCTCGCCACCTCCCGCCCGGCCGTGCGGCCGGGGGAGGACGAGGTCGCCAAACTGGCACAGCTCATCGACGACGCCGAAAAGATCACCCTCTTCTGCGGGGCCGGCACGGCCGGTGCGCACGCCGAGGTGATGGAGTTCGCCGAGCGGATCAAGTCCCCGGTCGGGCACGCCCTGCGCGGCAAGGAGTGGATCCAGTACGACAACCCGTACGACGTCGGCATGAGCGGTCTGCTCGGCTACGGCGCGGCCTACGAGGCCACCCACGAGTGCGATCTGCTGATCCTGCTCGGCACCGACTTCCCGTACACCGACTTCCTGCCCGACGACGTACGGACCGTGCAGATCGACGTACGCCCCGAGCACCTGGGCAGGCGCACCAAGCTGGACCTGGCGATCTGGGGCGACGTGCGTGAGACGCTGCGCTGTCTGACCCCGCGGGTGCGGGCCAAGAGCAACCGCAAGTTCCTCGACAAGATGCTCAAGAAGCACTCCGACGCGCTCGACGGGGTCGTCAAGGCGTACACCCGCAAGGTCGAGAAGCACACCCCGATCCACCCCGAGTACGTGGCCTCGGTCCTGGACGAACTCGCGGACGACGACGCGGTGTTCACCGTCGACACCGGTATGTGCAACGTCTGGGCGGCCCGCTACCTCACACCCAACGGCAAGCGCCGCGTCATCGGCTCCTTCTCGCACGGCTCCATGGCCAACGCGCTCCCGCAGGCCATCGGCGCCCAGTTCACCGACCGCAAGCGGCAGGTCGTCTCCATGTCCGGCGACGGCGGCTTCTCGATGCTGATGGGTGACTTCCTCACCCTGGTGCAGTACGACCTGCCGGTGAAGGTCGTCCTCTTCAACAACTCCTCGCTCGGCATGGTCGAACTGGAGATGCTGGTCGACGGCATGCCCTCGTACGGCACCAGCCACCACCCCACCGACTTCGCGGCCATCGCCCGCGCCGCCGGGGCGCACGGGGTGCGGGTCGAGAAGCCCAAGGACGTGGCCGGGGCGCTCAAGGACGCCTTCCGGCACAGGGGCCCGGCCCTCGTCGACGTCGTCACCGACCCGAACGCGCTCTCCATCCCGCCGCGCATCAAGGCCGGCATGGTCAGCGGCTTCGCCCTGTCCGCGAGCAAGATCGTGCTGGAGGGCGGGGTCGGCCGGATGGCCCAGATGGCCCGCTCCAACCTGCGGAACGTGCCGCGTCCCTGAGACGCCCGTCCCGCAGAACGGGCGCCGTCCCCGAGGCCGCCCCGCATGCGGTACGCCCAGAACGGCAGTCGCCCATCGGGCGAAGGGGCGAAACGTGCCGCCCGGTCCGTACGCCCTACCCGCCGGACACGCGTGCGGCGCTGTGAGCGGGGCATCCACTTCTGGACGGAGTCCGAGGCAGAAGGGACCGAACCGGGGTGTGGGTGGGGGTTATGACGGGACAGCAGCCGGGCCGGGCGGGGCCGGCCGCACACGGCCGCCCGGCGTCGGGAGACGCGAGGGCAGGCAGTACGGGGGCCGTCGGCGGACGGACGACGACAGGCACCGAGGGCAAGGGCACGACAGGCCGGGAAGCACCCGGTCTGCGCTGCCGGCTGGGCAGGGCGGACCTGTCCGCCGTGCCCGAAGTGCGGCACGCACTACGCGAGTTGCTGCGCCACTGGGGACGCCCGGGCTGCGCGGACGTCGCGGAACTGCTCACCAGTGAACTGGTGACCAACGCGCTCATCCACACCGCGAGGGAAGCGGAGCTGACGGCGACACTGCACCGGACGGTCCTGCGCGTGGAGGTGCGCGACCACCTGGAGCGGCTCCCGGAGCCGCTGCTCGCGGACTGCGACGAGGGCACGCACGGCCGTGGCCTCTTCCTGGTGCAGGGGCTCGCCGACGCCTGGGGCATCCGGATGCTGGGCGGCGACCTCGGCAAGGTGGTGTGGTTCGAAATCGACGGGGGCCCAGCCGGTAACTGACGGGACGGGGGTCCAGCAGGTGCCCGACCCGACGGGGGCCCGGCCGGTGCCTGACCGGTCCGGGCCCCCGCCGCTCTGCGCGCGGGCGGACCCGCTGCTCGGCTAACCGAACTGCTGCTCGAGGTCCTTGAGCTTCTGTTCCAACGAGTCGAGCCTGGGCAGGGCCTGGGTGTCGTCCTCGGCGGTCAGATCGACCGTTCTCGCGTCAACTCCCTTGTTCCCAGCGCCTTTCACGGCCTGGAGGGAGGGCCGGGAGCGAAGCGGCAGCTGTCCGGGTTCTGCTATGGCGGGCTCCGCGACGGCATGCGGCGCGGAGCCCGATCCAGTGGCCCCCAGAGCGGGGACGTCGACCTGGCGGCCGTTGCGGTGGCGCCCCCAGGCACGGTGCTGCCGGTTGATGGCCTTCAACTGGGCCCGCTCCAGCTTCTCGTGCTCCCGCCTGCGGAGACGGTTCTGCTCCTTCTGGCGCCGGTCCTCGCGCACCTCGTCGACCGCCTCGTCCAGCGTCCGTACGCCTTCCAGCAGCATCAGCGACCAGGCCCCGAAGGTCTCCCTGGGTGCCCGCAGCCACCGTACGATCCGGATCTGCGGCAGCGGGCGGGGGACGAGACCCTGCTCGCGCAGCGCCGCCCGCCGGGTCTGTTTGAGCGCCCGGTCGAAGAGGACGGCCGCGGAGAGCGACATCCCGGCGAAGAAGTGCGGTGCGCCCGCGTGCCCGAACCCCCTGGGCGCGTGCACCCAGTTGAACCAGGCGGCGGCCCCGGCGAACGTCCACACCAGCAGTCGCGAGCCGAGCGCCGCGTCGCCGTGGCTGGCCTCCCGCACCGCGAGCACGGAACAGAACATCGCCGCGCCGTCGAGGCCGAACGGGACCAGGTACTCCCAGCCTCCGGTCAGGTTCAGGTTCTGCTGTCCGAAGCCGACCAGCCCGTGGAAGGACAGGGCGGCGGCGACCGCGGCACAGCAGAACAGCAGGACGTAGGAAGCACTTCCGTAGAAGGCCTCTTTCCTTCTGCGCCGCTCCTCGCTGCGTTCCCACGAGTCCTCCTGGGACCCGGCGGCCTTCTGGCCCGCCCGCTTGCCGCGCGCGATTACCGCGACCGCTGCCAGGACACCCGCGATCATCACGACGCCAGGAAGCAGCCAGTCCAGCGATATGTCGGTCATTCTCATTGCGGAGTCCCTTTGCGTCAGCGCTTGCGGCCGGACCGCGGATCGCGCCCAGTGCGTTTCGGCGACATATTGGCCCACCTCGCCAGGAGCACAAGGGGATTCGGGACAAGAGAACGCCAACGGGACTCCGCACCATGCGGATGAGGGGCAAAAACTCGAACCCCCGCTCTGGTGGGCCGAGTTGAGTTCGAATAGCGCCACCCGCACGGGTGGCGTGGCGATCAGCCGGAGGTTACGGGCTCCGCGAGCAGCTTCCGCACCCGGTCCTCGTCGCAGGTCCGGGGGCAGGTCACGCAGGTGTCCTCGGGGCGCAGGGTGTAGAAGAAACAGCAGGCCGCGCGGTCCCTGGTGGGCAGCTTCTCGCCGTTCGGACCGGTCAGCTCGCGGAAGCCCGCGGAGGCGCGGTACGGCGCCGTCGCGCCGGGCAGCAGCAGTTCGAGTTCCGTCATGGCCCGCTGCTCCTCGCCGAGCAGATGCGCCACGTACCAGAGGCCCTCGACGATCTCGTCCGTGGCCATGCCCCAGAGCGCGTGCGACCGCCGGCGCATCCGCGGCCCGAAACCGGCCAGCACCGGCTCCAGGTGCTCCGCCAGCGCGTCCCGCACCTCCGCCCGGAGGGCTTCCTCGTCCGCCACGACGCGGGCGCCGGGCAGTGCGGCGGCCGGATCGTCCGGCAGGCACGCGAAGTCCTTCACCCGTACGGCCATCCGGCCCCGCGCCCGCTGGAAGGCGACGTCCGCGACGGGGACGCGGGGCACCCGGCGGTGCAGGAACCACGGGACGGTCACCAGCAAACAGGCGGGCCAGGCGTACCGGTGCAGGGCGAAGCTGGCGATCACGTCGGGGCGGGCCCGCTGCTTGTAGTCGCGCAGCACCTGGGCGTCGTCCCACGCCAGGAACGCGTCCAGGGCCGGACCGCCGGCCGCGAGCTCGTCCGCACCCACCCAGCCGCCGCCGCGCGGGACGCATCCGCCGTCCGCGGGCTCCCGTACGACCAGGCCGGGGAAGACCTCGTGGAGGCGCGCGTAGGCCTCCGCCACCGGGGAAGCGGCGGTACGGGAGCGGAGCAGAGCGGAGACGGTCATGCAGGGGACCACCGAATCGAATCACGGGTCGTGTGCAGGTAAGCCTTACCTTACCCGATCAACGGGAGGTTTGAACTGAAGGGCCCGCCACCTGGGGGCCTGTCCGGCCTGCGCCGACGGACAGGCCCTAGGCTGCTGCACACGGACAGACGCGCGCACAACGGAGGTGGACCAGGTGGAGCAGCCCCGAGGGCACGCCCCGGCGGCGCGTCCGCACGCCCCGGAGCGGGTTCCCGGGCAGTGGGCCGGCCAGGGCCGCGACGGCAGCGCCCGGGGCGATCACCCCCACGGCGGCCACGGCGACCACCCCCACGGCGACCACGGAGACCCGTCCCGCAGGCCCGCCGCGCCGCGTCTGGTGCGGCACTCCGTGCGCGGACAGATCCTGGCAGCCCTGCGCACCGCCCTGGTCAGCGGCGAACTGGCCCCCGGCGAGGTCTACTCGGGGCCGGCGCTCGGCGCCCGCTTCGGCGTGTCGGCCACCCCGGTCCGCGAGGCCATGCAGCAACTCGTCCTGGAAGGCGCGGTGGAGGTGGTCCCCAACCGGGGCTTCCGGGTCACCGCGCGCGCCGCGTCGGACCTAGCCGACCTGGCCGCGGTACGGGCACTGATCGAGGTGCCGACCATGCTCGCGCTGGCGCGCACGGTCGCCCCCGGCCAGTGGCGCGCGCTGCGCCCGCTGGCCGAGGCGGCCACGGCGGCGGCTGCCGGGGGCGACCCGGCGGCCTACGCGGAGGCGGACCGCGCCTTCCACGGCGCGGTCCTCGCCCTGTCCGGCAACGCCCAGCTCGTCGACATCGCGGCCGGCCTGCACCGGCGGGCGCAGTGGCCCCTGCTGGGCGCCCCCGCCGTGCGCCGGGCCGACCTGGTGGCCGACGCGGCCGAACACCTGGCGCTCCTGGAGGCCCTGATCGCCCAGGACCTGCCGGTGGTGGAATCACTCGTACGAGAACACTTCACGGGCGCCTGACAGCCGTGCGCTCCGGCGCCGCCCCGCGCGGGCCGCTCCAGCTCGGCGCGGCCGGCGTCACTGGGGCCAACCGGCCCGCCGCCCCGCCGTGCCGTCAGATCGCGGCCGGTGGGGCGAGCTGGGCGGCCAGCCAGGTGGGGACGCCGCCCAGCAGGTGGAAGAGGCGGGAGGCCTCCGCGCGCAGCCGGGTGGCCTCGGGTTCCGGTTCCGCGTCCGCCAGCGCGGCGAGCGCGGGCGCCGTACCGACCAGGTAACCCAGTTCCTCCCGTATCCGCAGGGACTCGGCGAACCCGTGACGGGCCTCGGCCAGTTCGCCCTCGCGCAGGGCGAGCCCCGCGAGGTGCCGCCAGGTGAAGGAGAGCAGCAGCGGCTTGTCGTGCGTGGTCGCGCCGGCGTGCGCCCGGCGGTAGGCGGCCCGCGCGGACTGCGGCGAGTCGGACAGGTGTTCGGCGACCAGTCCGCGGCGGAAGTCCAGGAGCGGACGGTTCGCCGAGTTCGGGTGCAGCAGGGCCGCCGCCCTGCCGAGCGCGGAACGGGCCTCGTCGGCCCGGTCGCGCACGCCCAGCACCGTCGACGCGTACGCCAGGTGCCCGCGCTCGCAGGCCGCGCCGCCCCGCTCGTCGTCCTCCTTGGCCAGCGCCTCGGCCCCCCGCAGCGCCTCCTCGGCCTCCGGCCACCCCTGTTCGGTGAACAGACAGCGCTCGACGAGCAGGGCCGCCCGCTGGAGCGCGGGCCCCGCGCCGGGGCGCGCTTCGAGCAGGGCCGCCGCATCCGCCCAGCAGCCCCGGGAGCGCAGCCGCCACACGGCTGTCTGGAGCGGCCCGCCGCCCCCCTCGAAGGCCCCCGTACCGAGCTCCCCCGTACCCGCACCGGAATCTGTCCCCGAACCGGAATCCGACATGGCGGTGTCCGCCACATTGCCCTCCCCGAGCGCGCCATCGAGCTGTGAAGTGCGACCGGTCGGACGCCCGCCGGGCGTCGGGTGGGACGCCGGCGGAACGTGCGGTCGTGCGCGCATCACAGCATGAAATGACCATCGGGCCAAGAGTGCGGGTGAATTTTTTCACAAAGGGCGGGCCCCGCAACGGCGTCACGAGGCCCCGTTCGAGCGGTGACCGGGCGTCAGCTCATGCGCAGGGCCAGGAAGAAGTCCAGTTTGTCTTCCAGGCGCGAGAGATCACGGCCCGTCAGCTGTTCGATCCGGCCCACGCGGTAGCGCAAGGTGTTGACGTGCAGGTGGAGACGGGCCGCGCAGCGCGTCCACGAACCGTCGCTGTCGAGGAAGGCCTCCAGCGTCGGAATGAGTTCCGCCCGGTGCCGCCTGTCGTAGTCCCGCAACGGGTCCAGCAGGCGCGCGGTGAAGGCGCGGCGCACATCGTCCGGCACGAACGGCAGCAGCAGCACGTGCGAGGCCAGCTCGTGGTGCCCGGCGGCGGCGACCCGCCCCGGGCGCGCGGCGGCCACCCGGCGGGCGTGCCGCGCCTCCTCCAGCGCACCGCGCAGGCCCTCCGCGGAGTGCACCGGCGCGCTCACCCCGAGGGTCAGCCGCCCGTCGTCCGCGAGGCCGCCCGACAGCGGCGCCTGCACGGCGGCCAGCAGCGTCTCCGCGTGCAGCCCGGGGCTCTCGCCGCCCTCCGGATGGTCGGCGGCGACCGCGGGCAGCGGCACCAGTGCGATGGCCTCCTCGCCACTGTGGGCGACCGCGATCCGGTCGGCGGGCTCCGCGGCGGCCGCCATCGAGTCGGCCGCGACGGTGGGATCCACCAAGATCTCTTCGAGGAGCGCCTGCGCCGCCGGGCCGCACTCCACCTCGCCGCCCTCCCACTCGACGCGGGCCACCACCACCTGCCAGTGCGGGGCCGCGCCCAGACCGGGCAGCAGCACCGGGGCGGCCACGCGCAGCCTGGCGGCGATCTCGGAGGGCGCGGCACCCGTCTGGACCAGCTCCAGCACTTCCTGCGCGAGCCTGCGCCGTACCGTGCGGGCCGCGTCGCGGCGGTCGCGCTCCACGGCGATCAGCTGGGTGACGCCCTGCAGCAGGTCCAGCCGGGCGGCCGGCCAGTCGCCCGCGTCGGCCTCCACGGCCAGCAGCCAGTCGGACAGGACGCTCTCGCGCACGTCCCGGGACGCCGCCGTACCGGCGAGCGCGGCAGGCCCCCGGCCCGCCCCCCGGATCGGGAACAGCGAGTACGTGACCCCGCCGAGCGTCACCCGGTGCGGGCTGCGGCGGCCGGTGCGGCTGGCCGCCAGGTGCTCGGCGGCCAGCGCCGGACCGACCCCGAAGGGCAGCGGGGTGTCCGAGCCCGCGACCTGGCGGCCCACCGGCGAGAGCACCCAGGCGTGCAGGTCCAGGTCGGAGGTGAGCAGGTCCAGCACGACCTCGGGGCCGCCGCCCGTCGGGCCCGAGGTCATCAGCCGCCGGTGCCGGTCGACAACCGCAGCCAGGTCCCCGGCCCGCTCGCCCGACACCTGACGCACGACGTACTCGGTGATGGTCGCGAAGGCCACGGACTCGGCGACGGAGAACAGCGGCAGCCGGTGCTGGGCACACGCCTCGACCAGGTCGGCGGGGACGCTGCCGAGCTCCGCCTCGCCCGCCGCAAGACCGACCACACCGGCCCCGGCCAGGATCCGTACGAACGGCTCGGAGGCCTCGGGGCCGTGCCGCCAGGCGAGCCCCGTCAGGACCAGCTCACCGCCGGAGAGGTAGCGGCTCGGATCGCGCAGGTCGGTCGTCATGACGCCGCGGACCGTACGGTCGAGCTCGTCCTCGCCGCACAGCAGGCGCAGGCCGAGCGCATCGGTTTCCAGCAGGGCGCGCAGCCGCATCGTCGTGTCGCCGCCATTCTCTGTCGGGGTCCCGCCGCAGGCCGCGCGGACCGTGTGGCTGGTGAAAACTGTGAATTGCGGAGAGGTTGCTGTTCTCCGCCTTTCGTTCGAATCTACAAGACGAGACGGGCGACCAGCCAACTCCTTCATGGTTTCGGTGACTGCACCCCGCACCCCCCGGCTTGTGTACTTGGGCCACCACCACGTGAACAGGACGTTAAGCAGCAGTTCCGAGCCACGTGGCACCAGCAACTGAACAGTCGCCCCCGAACACGAAGAGAGAGCCACTCATGGACTTCCTTCGCCCCGCCAGCTGGGAGGAGGCGCTCGCCGCCAAGGCCGAGCACCCCACCGCTGTCCCCATCGCGGGTGGCACCGATGTCATGGTCGAGATCAACTTCGACCACCGTCGTCCCGAGTACCTTCTGGACCTCAACCGCATCGGTGAGCTGCGGGAGTGGGAGGTGGGCCAGGACAACGTGATTCTCGGCGCCTCCGTTCCGTACACCCAGATCATGGACCACCTGCGCACCGAGCTCCCCGGGCTCGCGCTCGCCTCCCACACCGTGGGATCGCCGCAGATCCGCAACCGCGGATCCGTCGGCGGCAACCTCGGCGCCGCTTCCCCGGCCGGGGACTCGCACCCCGCGCTGCTGGCCGCCGGCGCGAAGGTCGAGGCCGAGTCGGTGCGCGGCACCCGCCTCATCCCGGTCGAGGAGTTCTACACCGGCGTCAAGCGCAACGCGCTGGAGCCCGACGAACTGATCAAGGCCGTGCACATCAAGAAGGCGGAGGGCCCGCAGCAGTTCTCCAAGGTCGGCACCCGCAACGCGATGGTCATCGCGGTGTGCGCCTTCGGTATCGCGCTGCACCCCCAGTCCCGCACGGTGAAGACCGGCATCGGCTCCGCCGCCCCCACCCCGCTGCGCGCCCGCGCCGCGGAGGACTTCCTGAACGCCGCGCTCGAAGAGGGCGGCTTCTGGGAGAGCGGCAAGATCATCACGCCGTCCATCGCCAAGCAGTTCGCGGAGCTCGCCTCCGGTGCCTGCAACCCGATCGACGACGTCCGCGGCACCGCCAAGTACCGCCGCCACGCGGTGGGCATCATGGCCCGCCGCACGCTGGGCTGGACCTGGGAGCAGTACCGCGAGACCGCTCGCACGACGCTGGAAGGAGCTGCGTAACCATGCGCGTCAATTTCACGGTCAACGGCCGTAAGCACGAGGCGGACGACGTCTGGGAGGGCGAGTCCCTGCTGTACGTCCTGCGTGAGCGGATGGGCCTGCCCGGCTCCAAGAACGCCTGCGAGCAGGGCGAGTGCGGTTCCTGCACGGTCCGGCTCGACGGGGTCCCGGTCTGCGCCTGTCTGGTCGCGGCCGGTCAGGTCGAGGGCCGCGAGGTCGTCACGGTCGAGGGCCTGGCCGACTACGCCCAGCACCGCGACGCCGCGCACCCGGGCGGCGCCTGCGCCTCCAAGGCGTGCGGCACGAGCGTCGACTCGGCCCAGCGCTGGCAGGCCAAGCCCTCCGACGGGCAGAGCGGCGAGGCGGGGGAGCTCTCCGCCATCCAGCAGGCGTTCATCGACGCGGGCGCCGTGCAGTGCGGCTTCTGCACCCCCGGTCTGCTGGTCGCCGCCGACGAGATGCTGGAGCGCAACCCCTCGCCGTCCGACGCGGACATCCGCGAGGCGCTCTCCGGCAACCTCTGCCGCTGCACCGGTTACGAAAAGATCCTGGACGCGGTGCGCCTCGCCGCAGCCCGCCAGGACGGCCACGGACTCCAGGAAAGCGCGGTTTAGGACCATGGGCGTCACAGGAACACCCACCAACATCAAGCAGGGCACCAAGACCAAGGGCGGCATCGGCGAGTCCACGCTCCGCCCCGACGGCACCCTGAAGGTCACGGGCGAGTTCGCGTACTCCTCCGACATGTGGCACGAGGACATGCTCTGGGGCCACACCCTGCGCTCCACGGTCGCGCACGCCGAGATCGTCTCCATCGACATCGGCGAGGCCGTCGCGCTCCCCGGGGTATACGCCGTGCTGACGTACGACGACCTGCCCACCGCGCAGAAGACGTACGGCCTGGAGTTCAAGGACACCCCGGTGCTCGCCTGCGGCAAGGTCCGCCACCACGGCGAGCCGGTGGCGCTGGTCGCCGCCGACCACCCGGAGACCGCCCGCCGCGCCGCAGCCAAGATCAAGGTCGAGTACCGCGAGCTGCCCGTCATCACCGACGAGGCGTCCGCGACCGCACCCGACGCGATCCTGGTGCACGAGAACCGCGACGACCACCACGCCGGCCACGTCCCGCACCCCAACATCGTGCACCGCCAGCCGATCGTGCGCGGCAACGCCGACGAGGCCGCCAAGAAGGCCGACGTCATCGTCTACGGCGAGTACACCTTCGGCATGCAGGACCAGGCCTTCCTCGGCCCGGAGTCCGGTCTCGCGGTGCCCGCCGAGGACGGTGGCCTCGACCTGTACGTGGCCACCCAGTGGCTGCACTCCGACCTGGAGCAGATCGCCCCTGTCCTCGGCATGCCCGAGGAGAAGATCCGCATGACGCTCTCCGGCGTCGGCGGTGCCTTCGGCGGGCGCGAGGACATCTCGATGCAGATCCACGCCTGCCTGCTCGCGGTGCGCACCGGCAAGCCGGTCAAGATGGTCTACAACCGGTTCGAGTCGTTCTTCGGCCACGTCCACCGCCACCCCGCCAAGCTCTGGTACGAGCACGGGGCGACCAAGGACGGCAAGCTCACCCACCTCAAGTGCCGCATCGTGCTCGACGGCGGCGCCTACGCCTCCGCCTCCCCGGCGGTCGTCGGCAACGCGTCCTCGCTCAGCGTCGGCCCGTACATCGTCGAGGACGTCGACATCGAGGCCATCGCCCTCTACTCCAACAACCCGCCCTGCGGTGCCATGCGCGGCTTCGGCGCGGTCCAGGCGTGCTTCGCCTACGAGGCGCAGATGGACAAGCTGGCCGCCAAGCTGGGCATGGACCCGGTGAAGTTCCGCCAGATCAACGCCATGGAGCAGGGCGCCCTGATGCCCACGGGCCAGGTCGTCGACTCGCCCGCCCCGGTCGCCGAGCTGCTGCGCCGCGTCAAGGCGATGCCGATGCCGCCGGAGCAGCAATGGCTGGCCGCCGGCGAGGCCGCGGACGTCCGGGCACTGCCCGGCGGGCTCTCCAACACCACCCACGGCGAAGGCGTCGTACGTGGTGTCGGCTACGCCGTCGGCATCAAGAACGTCGGCTTCTCCGAAGGCTTCGACGACTACTCCACCGCCAAGGTCCGGATGGAGGTCATCAACGGCGAGCCCGTCGCGACCGTCCACACCGCCATGGCGGAGGTCGGCCAGGGCGGCGTCACCGTCCACGCGCAGATCGCCCGCACCGAGCTCGGCGTCACCCAGGTGACGATCCACCCGGCCGACACCCAGGTCGGCTCCGCGGGCTCCTCCTCCGCCTCCCGCCAGACCTACGTCACCGGTGGCGCGGTGAAGAACTCCTGCGAGCTCGTCCGTGAGCAGGTGCTGGAGATCGGACGCCGCAAGTTCGGTTCCTACCATCCCGCCTGGGCGACCGCCGAGCTGCTCCTGGAGGGCGGCAAGGTCGTCACCGACGGCGGCGAGGTGCTGGCCGACCTGGTCGACGTACTGGAGGACCAGTCGGTGGAGATCGAGGAGGAGTGGCGCCACCGCCCCACCGAGGCCTTCGACCTGCGCACCGGGCAGGGCAACGGCCACGTCCAGTACTCGTTCGCCGCACACCGCGCGGTCGTCGAGGTGGACACCGAGCTCGGCCTGGTCAAGGTCATCGAACTGGCCTGCGCGCAGGACGTCGGCAAGGCGCTCAACCCGCTGTCGGTGATCGGCCAGATCCAGGGTGGCACCACCCAGGGCATGGGCATCGCCATCATGGAGGAGATCGTCGTCGACCCGAAGACCGCGAAGGTGCGCAACCCCTCCTTCACGGACTACCTGCTCCCCACCATCCTCGACACGCCGACCATCCCCGTCGACGTACTCGAACTCGCCGACGACCACGCGCCGTACGGGCTGCGCGGCATCGGCGAGGCACCGACCCTGTCCTCCACCCCCGCCGTGCTCGCGGCGATCCGGGCGGCCACGGGTCTGGAGCTCAACCGGACTCCGGTACGCCCGGAGCACCTCACCGGGACCTGAGACCCCGGTCCCCACCGAACCCCCCGGGCGGCGCCGCCTGAAGGAACGTCACACTTCCGCCCGCCCCGCCGCCCGGGGCCACGGCTTCCGCATCGCTAGCGGCAGTTCCCCCTGTGTCACCCGTCATCACGCGCTTTCGTCTCGGACCGTCCTCCGGGTCGTGCAGCCCTCGATCAGTCCCCGAATTCCGCGGCCGCCCCCTTTCCGAGCCGGCTCCGGATGCCCCTTTGAACCTTGGGAGACAAGGCATCATGACCCAGCAGTCCATTGAGCCGAAGACCGCGGCGGAGGACGCCGGCGCGGGTACGCGCCAGCCCGCCGGCCGGTCCTGGCTCGACCGGTACTTCCACATCTCCGACAGAGGGTCGAGCGTCGCCCGCGAGGTGCGCGGCGGCATCACCACCTTCATGGCGATGGCCTACATCCTTCTGCTCAACCCCCTGCTCCTCGGCGGCAAGGACGTCGAGGGCGGCGTCCTCAGCCAGCCCGCGCTGATCACCGCGACCGCGCTGGCCGCGGCCGTCACCACCCTGCTGATGGGCTTCGTGGGCAAGGTCCCGCTGGCCCTGGCGGCCGGGCTCAGCGTCTCCGGCGTACTCGCCTCGCAGGTCGCACCCCAGATGACCTGGGGCCAGGCCATGGCGATGTGTGTGATGTACGGCGTGGTGATCATGCTCCTGGTGGTCACCGGACTGCGCGAAATGATCATGAATGCGATCCCGCTCGCGCTCAAGCACGGCATCACCATGGGCATCGGCCTCTTCATCGCCCTGATCGGCCTGGTCAAGGCCGGATTCGTGCACCCGGGCAAGGCCACCCCGCTCGCCCTTGGCCCGACCGGTGAACTGGCCGGCTGGCCGGTGCTGCTCTTCGCGGTCACCCTGCTGCTCATCTTCATGCTGCAGGCCCGCAACGTGCCCGGCGCGATCCTGATCGGCATCGTCACCGGCACCGTCCTGGCGATCCTCCTCAACGCGATCATCGACATCGACCCCAAGAGCTGGACGAGCGGCGCCCCGGAGCTCAAGGGCAGCGCCGTCTCCATGCCGGACTTCTCGCTCTTCGGAGACGTGCAGTTCACCGGCTGGGGCGACATCGGCGCACTGACCGTCGGCATGATCGTCTTCACCCTCGTGCTGGCCGGCTTCTTCGACGCGATGGCCACCATCATCGGCGTCGGCACCGAGGCCAAGCTCGCCGACGACAAGGGCCGCATGCCGGGCCTGTCCAAGGCACTGTTCATCGACGGCGCCGGCGGCGCGATCGGCGGCGTGACGGGCGGCTCGGGCCAGACCGTCTTCGTGGAGTCCGCGACCGGCGTCGGCGAGGGTGCCCGTACCGGCCTCTCGGCGGTCGTCACCGGCCTCTTCTTCGCGGCCTGCCTCTTCTTCACCCCGCTCACCGCGATCGTGCCCGCCGAGGTGGCCTCCGCCGCCCTGGTGGTGATCGGCGCGATGATGATGCAGAACGCGCGGCACGTGGACTGGGCCGACCGGGCCACCGCCATCCCGGTCTTCCTGACCGTCGTCCTGATGCCGTTCACCTACACCATCACCACCGGTGTCGCGGCCGGCGTCATCGCCTGGACCGTCATCAAGGTGGCCCAGGGCAAGGCACGCGAACTGGGTGCCTTCATGTGGGCGCTGACGGCGATCTTCATCGTCTACTTCGCCCTCCACCCGATCGAGAGCTGGCTCGGCGTCGGGTAGCCGTACCCCTGGGGCCTGTCCCGCGGGATCAGCAGGACAGGCCCCGCCCCTCCCCGCTCCCCCCGACCTGTCAGAGGAGACCGTCATGCTGGACATCGCCGAAGAGCTCGACCGGTGGGCCCGGCAGGGCCGGGAATTCGCGGTCGCCACGGTCGTGGCCACCAGCGGAAGCTCGCCCCGGCAGCCCGGTGCCGCCCTCGCCGTCGACAGCGAAGGCACGGCCATCGGGTCCGTCTCCGGAGGATGCGTGGAGGGCGCCGTCTACGAGCTGTGCCAGCAGGCCCTGCAGGACGGGCAGCCCGTCGTCGAACGCTTCGGCTACAGCGACGAGGACGCCTTCGCGGTGGGCCTGACCTGCGGCGGCGTCATCGACATCCTGGTGACGCCGGTGGGCCGCGACGCCCCCGCCAGGGAGATCTACGCCTCCGCGTACGCCGCTGCCGCGCGGGGGACGGCGGCAGCCCTCGCCCGCATCACCGAAGGCCCGCGCGAACTGCTCGGCCGGGCCCTGCTCGTCCACCCCGACGGCACGTACGAGGGCGGCCTCGGCGGCCACCCCGAGCTCGACCGCACCGCCGCGTCCGAAGCCCGCGCCATGCTCGACGCGGGCCGCACCGGCAGCCTCACCATCGGTGCGGACGGCTCGCGCTGCGGGCAGCCGCTGACGCTGCTCGTCGAGTCGAGCGTCCCCGCCCCCCGCATGATCGTTTTCGGTGCGATCGACTTCGCCTCGGCCCTGGTGCGGGTCGGCAAGTTCCTCGGGTACCACGTCACCGTGTGCGACGCCCGCCCCGTCTTCGCGACGGCCGCCCGATTCCCTGAGGCGGACGAGATCGTCGTCGACTGGCCGCACCGCTACCTCGAGTCGGCGGACGTGGATGCCAGGACCGTGCTGTGCGTCCTCACCCACGACGCCAAGTTCGACGTGCCGCTCCTCGAACTCGCCCTGAAGCTCCCCGTTGCCTACATCGGCGCGATGGGCTCGCGCCGCACCCACCTGGAGCGCAACGAGCGGCTGCGCGAGGTGGGCGTCACCGAACTGGAACTGGCCCGCCTGAGGTCCCCGATCGGGCTCGACCTGGGTGCCCGCACCCCGGAGGAGACGGCCCTGTCGATCGCCGCGGAGATCGTCGCGGCCCGCCGGGGCGGCAGCGGAGTGTCCCTGACGGGCGCGCACACCCCCATCCACCACGACGCCTCGCAGGGGCCCGCGGGGCGCATCGGGTCCGTCGCCTGAAGGCTGGGCCACTGGGGATGGGGCTCTGAGGGGGCGGGGCTCTGAGGGGGCGGGACCTGGACGGTGCGGGCCCGCACGGCACGGGGGCCCCGTCGCACGGGCGGGCCCCGCGGGCAAGGCGGTCGGCCTCCGCTGCCTGACGCCATGTCACCCCCGGGACGGCCCACCTCACCCGTCCGGCCCCGGAGAACGGGCTTCGTTCTGCGGCCGGCCCCGACCTGATGCACCGTGAGTTCGCGGCCCGGGAGCATCGGAAGCCACCTCACTCTTGACGCGCACATGGCCCTGGGCAACTCTCGTGCGGGAACCGCTCCCGCACGTCCTCGCGACCCAGGAGTGACCCATGCGCCCCCAGGAACCCGCACAGCCCGCCCGGCACACGGAGCCCGAACACGCCGCCGGGCACTCCGAACCCGCCCAGCCTCCAGGGCACACCGAACCCGTGCCACCGACCCGGCACACCGGCCCCGTGCCGACCCTGCGCCCCGCCCACCACGCCCGCCACAAAGGCCTCCAAGGGCTCACGGTGCGCCGCGGCGCCCTCGCCCTGGCCGCGGTGCCGCCGCTCGCGGCCGGCGTCCTGTGGGCCATGACCTCGGGACCGGCCTCCGGCGCACCCGAGCCCGCCCCCGGCGCCCCTGCCGCAGCGGGGCCGCCCGCCCCCGCGCTGGCCGGCAGCCCACGCCTCTACACCCCCCTCGCCAACCCCGACGCGTACAAGCAGGCCCTGCGGCTGTCGCAGGGCGGCGCCGCCGCCGGACTCCGCGAGGCCGCCGGGATCATCAGGATGGTGCGCACCCCGCACGCCGTCTGGTACGGCGACCAGAGCCCCGCGGCCGTCGAGAAGGACGCCCGCGCCGTCGCCCGGGACGCGGCCATCGACGGATCGATGCCGGTCTTCGCGCTCTACAACATCCCCGGCCGCGACTGTTCGAACTACTCCGGCGGCGGGGCGAGCAACACGGCCGAGTACAAGGCCTGGATCGACGGCGTCGCCCGCGGCATCGGCAAGCGCGACGCACTGGTCGTGCTGGAGCCCGACTCGCTGGCCCTGGTGCCCTCCGACTGCGGCCAGGACGACGCCCAGGGCACGAAGACGGCCGCCCGCTACGAGGAAGTGAACTACGCGGTCAGCACCTTCGCCGCCCTGCGCCACACCCGCGTCTACCTCGACACCGGCCACGCCGGCTGGCACGACACCGCCAGCATCGTGCCCCGCCTCGTCAAGGGCGGCATCACCTCCGCGACCGGCTTCTACACCAACGCCTCCAACCACCAGACCGACGAGGCCAACTCCTGGTACGGCAAGCTGATCTCGTCCTGCCTGGCCTACGTCGAGGCCGGCGGCAAGGCTGCGGACTGCCCCTCGCAGAAGGGCCCGCGCGCCGCGGCCCAGGCCTGGCTCGACAAGAACGTCACCACGCCACCGTCCCGGATGAAGCACTTCGTCACCGACACCAGCCGCAACGGCACCGGCCCGTGGAAGCCGCCCGCGGGCAAGTACACCGACCCGCAGGACTGGTGCAACCCGCCGGGACGCGGCCTGGGCGTGCCCCCCACCACCCGCACCGGCGACCCGCTGCACGACGCCAAGCTGTGGATCAAGACACCGGGGGAGTCCGACGGCCTGTGCCTGCGCGGCACCCCGGGGCCCAAGGACCCGGAGCGCGACACGGTCGATCCCAAGGCGGGGGACTGGTTCCCGGAGCAGGCCGTGGAACTCCTGCGCCTGGCGAATCCGCCGCTCCTGCCCGGCCGTCCCGAGTAGCCGCCGCGCGGCGGTAGCGTATGCCGCATGGGAACTGCAGTTCATGTGCCGCAGACCCGGGACATGATCGGGGACGAACTCTCCGGCGACGAAGCGCTCACGGCACTGCGCCACTACGGCGGACGCAAGCTGCTGCACGACGCCTTCGCGCGGTTCCGGTACGCCGACGGGTTCAGCCACGCCCGCTCGCTGGGCTACCAGATGGTGCTCGGCATCGTGCCGTTCCTCATCGCGGCGGTGGGGGCGGCGGCCACCGTGCACACCGAAGGCATCGGCCGGGTGGTGGAGCTGACGCTGACCGGCATCGTGCCGGGAAACAGCACCGGGCTGGTCGAGGAAGCCCTCGCCGAGACCCGGCGCAGCGCCGCCACCAGCGGCTGGACGGCGGTTGCCATGTGGACGGGCCTGGTCTTCGCCATGGTCAATCTCACCTCCGCGATGGCGCAGATCGAGCGCGGCGCCAACCGGATCTACGGCATCGAACGCGACCGCCCCTTCGCCCGCAAGTACGGCCGCAGCCTGCTGCTCGCGCTGGCAGCCGGCGTGCCGCTGGTGCTCGGCTTCCTGTGGCTGGTGGCGGGCGACGCCGTCGGGGACGCGCTGGCCGAGGCGTTCGGCGGACCGGCTTCCTGGCTCGGCCCGTGGCACGCGCTGGACATCCCGGCCGGGGTGCTGCTGGCCTGGGTGGCCTCGGCGGTGATCCTGCGCTGGTCGCCGCGCAGGCGCCAGCCCGGCTACACCTGGCTGGCGTTCGGGTCGGCCGTCCATCTGGTGCTGTGGGTGGGCTCCACCTGGCTGCTGGCCTTCTACGTGGCCCGCAGCGGCACCTTCGGAGCGGTCTACGGGCCGCTCACCGCGTTCGTGGCACTGCTCCTGTGGGCCAACCTCACCGGTGTCGCCCTGTTCCTCGGGATCGCCTTCGCCGCCCAGCTGGAAGCCGCCCGCGCCGGCCTCACCGACGCGGTACGGCCGGACCCGGGCTTCGGCGGGGACGGCGACGCACCAGGAGACCCGTCGCCGGAAGCCGGCGGCGGGACCTCCACCGCGGCCCCCGGCGCCGGGCCCTCCACCCCGGCCCCCGCAGGCTGAACCCGCGCCGGGCCCCCGCCCCGTACTCGCGCCGACCTGACCTGCGCAGGACCCGGCGCGTACACCCGGCCCGGGAGCGGCGCAGGCTCAGCGCACCTCGATGCCGATCAGACAGGTGTCGTCGTCGGTGTCCGAGCGGCTGTGGGTCAGCAGCCGGTCCAGGTGCTTCTCCAGCTCCGGCGGGGCCGTCCCGGCCAGCGCGAGCAACTGGTCCAGGGACTCCTGCACCGTGCGGTCGCGCCGCTCGATCAGCCCGTCCGTGTACATGAGCAGCCGGTCGCCCGCCTCCAGCATCAACTCGTACTCGGTGTACAGCGCTTCGCCGATCGCACCGAGGAGTATCCCCGGCGGCATCGGCAGCGCCGCCGCGGCCCCGCCCCGTACCAGCACCGGCGGCGGATGGCCCGCACGGGCCCAGCGCAGCTGCCGGGTGGCGGGGTCGAAGATGCCGCAGATGGCGGTGGCCGTGACCTGTTCGGCGAGGTGGTGGGCCACCGAGTTGAGCCAGCCCAGCAGCTGGGCCGGTCCCGCACCGGTGGCGGCGAGACCGCGCAGCGCGTTGCGCAGCACCACCATGCCGGTGGCCGCGTGGATGCCGTGCCCCGCCACGTCGCCGACCGCGAGCAGCACCTTGCCGTCGGGCAGGGCCACCGCGTCGTACCAGTCGCCGCCCACCAGGTGCTCCTCCTCGGCCGGCCGGTAGCGCACCGCGACCAGCAGCCCGGAGGTGTCCACGGCGTCCCGGGTCGGCGGCATGATCGCCTGCTGGAGCTGCAGGGCGAGCCTGCTGCGGGCCGCCGCCATCTCCTCGGAGTCGGCCAGCCGGTCCCGGGTCGCGGCGAGCGCCACCTCCGTCCAGTGCTGCGAGGACACGTCCTGGTAGGCGCCGCGCACCGACATGATGTTGCCCGCCGGGTCGGTGACCGGCTCGGCGACGATACGGATGTGCCGCATCACGCCGTCCGCGCGGCGCAGCCTGAACGCCGTGGACGCCGAGTGGCGGTGGTGCAGCAGCGTCCGCAGGAACCGGCCGATGGCCACCGAGTCGTCGTCGTGCGCGTGCAGGTGCAGCCGCTCCAGCGGTACCGGGGAGGAAGAGGGCGGCAGTCCGAACAGGGTGAAGAGCTGGCTGTTCCACAGGATGCCGCCGGTGACGGTGTTCTCCTCGAACCCGCCGATCCTGCCGAGCCGCTGGGCGTGCTGGAGCAGGGAGGCGAGCCGGGACGCCTCGTCCTCCAGCCGCCAGCTCAGCAGCACCGAGTCGCCGTAGCGGCCGATGCCCACCGAAGCCACCGACACCAGCGGCACCTCGTCGACCTGGGCGTCGAGGGTCATCCGCCCGGAGCGGAACGGTTCTCCCGTGGCGTGCACGCGCAGCAGGTGCTCGTAGAGCCCGCCCTCGCGGGCACTCAGCGGGTACGCCTCCAGCCAGCGCATCCCCGTCAGCACCGCCCGGGAGCGGCCCGCGAGGTCGGTGAACCGCTCGTTGGCGTACGCGATCTGGAAGTCGACCACCGTGTTCTGCTCGTTCAGCAGCGGCAGCAGGATCAGCGCCGGGTCCAGCAGTCCGTCGGCGAGGTCCGCCAGCGGGCCCGCCTTCTCGTCCGGCGGTGTTCCCGCCGCGGTGGCGGACACGTCGGTGCCCGGCAGGGTGTGCGCACACAGGTCCGCCAGCGCGTCCAGCTGCCGGGTGGCGGCGGAGGTCAGCGGGGGCTGCGGCTGCGGCCAGCACACCTCCAGCACACCCAGGATCCGGCCGCCCACCTCGGCGGGCAGCACACTGCGCGCCCCGTCGGTGCCGTGCCGCAGACCGATCCCCGGGGTGCCGGCGGGCAGCGACCCGTACCACCGCGGACGGCGCTCGGTGAGCACCTGCTGCGCCCACGTCCCCACCCCCGGCGGTACGTAGCGCCAGCGCTGCGCCTCGCCGCGAGAGAAGCCCGCGTGCCCGGCCAGTATCAGCGCGCCGTCGCGCCCGGCCGCCCACAGCGCCAGCGCGCTCGCGCCCAGCGGGGCGAGCGCCTGCTCGAACAGGGAGTGGACGGCGGTCTGCGCGTCCCCGGTCATCGAGCCGGTCTCGGCGGCCCGCAGCCGCAGTACGTTCCCGGGCCGTGTCCCGTCGCTGCTGCCACCCGGCGAGGGCACGAAAGGACGCCCCTCCTCGCCGGCCCCCGCCGCGGCGCGTGCCGCGGACGAGGAAGCGGACACCGGCAGTGTCTCGGCCACGTCGTCACCGGCCGCGCCGTGCACGATGTCGGCGGCCAGCTCCAGCAGCGGCACCCGTGCCGTCTCCGCCAGATGCTCCAGGTGCAGGGCGGCCTCGGCGGGTCCGCCCTGCCCGCGCTCGACCAGGATGCCGGTCGCGATACCGATCAACGCCCTTGCGTCGGCCGACTCCTGAGAGAGCGTCAGGTCGCGGCGCAGCTGCTCGATGGTCGCGGCCAGGGCGTCCAGCGGCCGGGACTGCTGCGTCTCCTCCCCGCTCACCGGGAGAGCCAGGTGCGCATGCGGTCCACCAGGTCGCCCGCGTCCACGGGCTTGGTGATGTAGTCGCTGGCCCCCGCTGCCAGGCACTTGTCCCGGTCGCCCTCCATCGCCTTCGCCGTCACCGCGATGATCGGCAGCTCGGCGTGCTCGGGCATGGCACGGATCGCCGCGGTCGCCGCGTACCCGTCCATCTCGGGCATCATCACGTCCATCAGGATCAGCTCCACCCCGCCGTGCAGGGCGAGCACCTCAAGGCCCTTGCGCCCGTTGTCGGCATGAAGGACGCGCATGCCGTGCAGTTCGAGGATGCCCGTCAGCGCGTACACGTTGCGGGCGTCGTCGTCGACCACCAGGACCACCCGGCCCGTGAGGTCCAGCGACCCGTCCGGGGCCGGCTCGGGCGCGGGCGGCACCTCGGCGGGCGGCGCCACGGGACGCACCAGCGGCAGCACGTCGGCGGGCCGCTCGGCCGTCAGATGCAGGGCGATGCGCTCGCGCAGCTCGTCCAGGCTGGGCAGCAGCTCCAGCGGTTTGGTCCGCGACCAGTCGGTGAGCTGCCGCTCGTGCGCAGGCTCCAGCGGCCGGGTGTGGTGAGCCAGCACCGGCACCTGATGCAGCGCCGGATCGCCGTCCAGCGCCTGCAGCAGCCGCATCGCGGACCCGTCGGGCATGTCCAGGCCGATCACCACGCAGTGGCACGGGTCGGCCGCCAGCGCGGCAGCCGCCTCCTCGGGGCCGACGGCGGTGCGTACGTGCACCGGGCCCCTGGCATCCGGCATCGAGCCCTCGGCGAGCTCGGCCACCGCACTCTCGGCGACCAGCGACAACAGCCCGCGCGGCCTGTCCTCTATCACCAGGAGCCTGCGCTGCTGCGCCGGTACGACGGGGGAGGGCGCCGAGAGCCCCGCCGCGTCACCCTTACGGTCCGCGGGGTCCGCGTACGCGTCCGGGGACTCGAAGCGGGCCACCGGGATGTACAGGGTGAAGGTGCTGCCCTCGCCGGGCGCGCTGGTCACCTGGATCGCACCGCCGAGCAGATGGGCCATCTCCCGGCTGATCGACAGACCCAGCCCGGTACCGCCGTACTTGCGGCTGGTCGTGCCGTCCGCTTGCTGGAACGCCCCGAAGATCGCTTCGAGCTGCTGGTCGGCGATGCCGATGCCGGTGTCCATGACACGGAAGGCGACGGCCGGGCCGTGCGGGCGCACCAGCGGCGGCAGGTCGGCGCCGAACACCGGGTCGATGCGCAGCTCGACGGCCCCGGACTCGGTGAACTTCACCGCGTTGGACAGCAGGTTGCGCAGTACCTGGCGCAGCCGCGAGTCGTCGGTGACCAGCTCAGCGGGCGCGCCGGGAGCCACGCTGATCCGGAAGTCCAGGCCCTTCTGCGCGGTCATCGGGCGGAAGGTCGCCTCGACGTAGTCCAGCAGCTTGCGCAGGCCCACCGGCTCCGGGTTGACGTCCATCTTTCCGGCCTCGACCTTCGACAGGTCGAGGATGTCGTTGATCAGCTGGAGCAGGTCGGAGCCCGCCGAGTGGATGACGCCCGCGTACTCTACCTGCTTGGGGGAGAGATTGCGGGTCGGGTTCTGGGCGAGCAACTGGGCCAGGATCAAAAGGGAGTTGAGCGGGGTGCGCAGCTCGTGGCTCATGTTCGCCAGGAACTCCGACTTGTACTTGGAGGCGATGGACAGCTGCTGCGCCCGGTCCTCCAGCTCCTGCCTGGCCTGCTCGATCTCCAGGTTCTTGGCCTCGATGTCCCGGTTCTGGGACGCGAGGAGCGCCGCCTTCTCCTCCAGTTCGGCGTTGGAGTGCTGCAACTCCTCCTGCTGCGACTGGAGTTCCTCGGAGCGGGACTGCAGCTCGGCGGCCAGCCGCTGGGACTCACCGAGAAGTTCATCCGTACGGGCGTTGGCGACGATGGTATTGACGTTGACGCCGACCGTCTCCATCAGCTGCTCCAGGAAGTCCCGGTGCACCGGGGTGAAGCCGCCCACCGAGGCCAGCTCGATCACACCGAGCACCAGACCCTCGACGACGATCGGCAGCACCAGCAGGCTGCGTGCGTCGGCCGAACCGAGGCCGGAGGACACCGTGACGTACCCCGGTGGCAGCTCGTCGACGGCGATGGTGCGGCGGCTGCGGGCGACCTGGCCGACCAGGGACTGGCCCAGTTCAAAGCGGACCGGGCGGTCCTCGGTGCCCTGGAAGTGCCCGTACCAGCCGATCAGTTCGAGCTGAGCACCGAGGGCGGAGTCGTTGCCGGTGTCGTGTGCCAGGTAGAAGGCGCCGTACTGCGCGCCGACCAGCGGGGTCAGCTCGTCCATGATCAGTTCGGCGACGACGGTGAGGTCGCGCTGGCCCTGCATGAGGCTGGAGATCCGGGCCAGGTTGGTCTTGAGCCAGTCCTGCTCCTGGTTGGCGCGGGTGGTCTCGCGCAGGGACTCCACCATCGAGTTGATGTTGTCCTTGAGCTCGGAGACCTCGCCGGAGGCGTCCACCGTGATGGAGCGGGTGAGGTCGCCCTCGGCGACGGCGCTGGTCACCTCGGCGATGGCGCGCACCTGCCGGGTGAGGTTCCCGGCGAGCTCGTTGACGTTCTCGGTGAGGCGCTTCCAGGTGCCGGAGACGCCCTCGACCTCGGCCTGCCCGCCGAGCCTGCCCTCGGAGCCCACCTCGCGGGCCACCCGGGTGACCTCGGCGGCGAACGAGGACAGCTGGTCGACCATGGTGTTGATGGTGGTCTTGAGCTCCAGGATCTCACCGCGCGCGTCGACGTCGATCTTGCGGGTGAGGTCGCCCTGGGCGACGGCGGTGGTCACCTGGGCGATGTTGCGGACCTGCCCGGTGAGGTTGTTCGCCATCGAGTTGACGTTGTCGGTCAGGTCCTTCCAGGTGCCGGCCACGTGCGGCACGTGCGCCTGGCCGCCGAGGATGCCCTCGGTGCCGACCTCGCGGGCGACCCGGGTGACCTCGTCGGCGAACGCGGAGAGGGTGGTGACCATGGTGTTGATCACACCGGCGAGCGCGGCGACCTCACCCTTGGCCTCGACGTTGATCTTCTGCGAGAGGTCGCCCTTGGCGACGGCGGTGGCGACCTGGGCGATGGAGCGGACCTGGCCGGTCAGATTGGACGCCATCACGTTGACGTTGTCGGTGAGGTCCTTCCAGGTGCCCGAGACGCCGCGCACGGTTGCCTGGCCGCCCAGGTTGCCCTCGGTGCCCACCTCGCGGGCCACCCGGGTCACCTCGTCGGCGAAGGCCGAGAGCTGGTCGACCATCGTGTTGATGGTCTCCTTCAGCTCCAGGATCTCGCCGCGCGCGTCCACCCGGATCTTCTGCGAGAGGTCGCCCTTGGCGACGGCGGTGGTGACCTGGGCGATGTTGCGCACCTGGGAGGTGAGGTTGTTCGCCATCACGTTGACGGACTCGGTGAGGTCCTTCCAGGTGCCCGAGACGCCCTGGACGTCGGCCTGCCCGCCGAGTCTGCCCTCGGTGCCCACCTCGCGGGCCACCCGGGTCACCTCGTCGGCGAAGGAGGAGAGCTGGTCGACCATCGTGTTGATGGTGTTCTTCAGCTCGTGGATCTCACCCTGCGCGTCCACGTCGATCCGCCGGGTCAGATCGCCCTTGGCGACCGCCGTGGCGACCTGGGCGATGTCACGCACCTGGGTGGTGAGATTGCCCGCCATCGCGTTGACGGAGTCCGTGAGGTCCTTCCAGGTGCCGTCCACGCCCGGAACCTCGGCCTGCCCGCCGAGGCGGCCGTCGGTGCCGACCTCGCGGGCGACCCGGGTGACCTCGGAGGTGAACAGCGACAGCTGGTCGACCATGCCGTTGAAAACGAGAGCGATCTCACCCAGGAGGCCGTCCCTGTCGTCGGGCAGCCGGGTGCCGAAGTCTCCGTCGCGTACGGCCGTCAGCCCGGCGAGCAGCTGCCTCAGCTCGGGCTCGCCCACCGATCCCGCGGCGCCCACGGGCGCGGCCGGGCCAGCAGTGCCCGCCGGGCCAGCCGTGCCCGTCGGCTTCGCCGAGGCGGCCGCCGGAACCTTGGCGGCCTTGGTGGCCGTTCCGTCCGCGCGCGCAGTCCCCGAGGACGTACGCCGCCTGCCAGTCTCCGCACCAGTACTCATCGTCCAGTCCCACCCCTTCACGCAAATTGCTCGACACCGGCCCGCGCAGGGGGCGGCACCGGCACGACCAGCTCACTTCCGAACGGGCGTTCCGTGGGTCATGGTGCCACAGTTGCCGTACGGCAATTTTCTCCGCGGCCCCGTCCGCTCGCCATGTGACGACAGGCGTCGGACGTGGGACGGAACCGCTCGTGGAGCTCATGTCTGCCACCCGAAAGGGTATGCGGTCGATTGTTCGCTCGATAAGGGCGAGTGGACCCGCGCCGACGGGCGGGCGCCCCGGGTGGACGGGGGTGCGCCCCTGGTGCGTGGACGGCGAGGAGGACGGACATGGCCGAGACCGACACCGGGGCCGGAGCAGCAAACGAGAGCGGCAGTCCCCAGGGGCGTGCCGATCACGGGCGGACCGACACCGGCGGAACCCGGGAGCGGACGGGCGAGGGGCAGGCCGTGGACGGCCGGGCCTGCGGCCGGGAGGCCAGGGGTGGCCGGCCGGACGGCGGAGGGGCCGGCCATAGACCGGTCAGCAACGAAAGCGGGGGCGGGGACGGAAACGGGAGCGGGGACGGAAACGGGGACAGAGGCAGGAACGGACGCTCCGGGGGCCGGAGCGAGACCGAGGACGAGCGTGCGGACCGCCAGTGGGGCGAGCTGGTTCAGGAGATCCGCGTAGCCCAGACCGGCGTGCAGATCCTCTTCGGCTTCCTGCTCACGGTGGTCTTCCAGCCGGGCTTCCAGCGCCTGGGCGAGACCGACAAGATGATCTACGTGATCACCGTGGTGCTCGGCGCCACCGCGACCGGGGCGCTCATCGGCCCTGTCTCCTTCCACCGCATCGTCTCCGGCCGCAAGATCAAACCGCAGGCCGTGGTCTGGGCGTCCCGGCTGACCTTCCTCGGTCTGCTCCTGCTGCTGGCCACGCTGTCCTCGGCGCTGCTGCTGGTGATGCGGGCGGTGACCCACAACGCGTACGCACCGTGGCTGGTTGCCGGAGTCGTCACCTGGTACTTGCTGTGCTGGTACGTGCTGCCGGTGTGGGCGCGCAAGAGGCACACCAGCGACTGACCGGGGCCCGGGCGGAGGTGTTCGTACAGAGGGACGGGAGCTCCGGGCCCGAACGGGCAACGGCGGCCCGCAGGCAGCGCAACAGCGGCCCCTCGGCAGTACAACGGCGGCCCACCGGCAGTGTTGTCACTGAAAGGGCCGCCGCCCGAGCCGAGTTGGCCGCGGGCCCGAGGATGCCGTGAGCAGCCCGAAGAGCACCTCCGCAAGCTACTTTCAAGACAATCTCGGCACCCTCTTTCAACGCGACCTAAGGTTAGGCTAACCTTCCCGGCGTGCAAGCAGGTGAAGAGACTTCCGCGGCCCGGCGTCCCCGTGGTCATGAACGCCCCCCCGGCCACGAACTGCGTGCCACGGGCGTCACCGTGGCGTACGACGGCGTCGACGTCGTCCACGACGCCGCCCTGACGCTCCGTCCCCGCGAAGTGACCGTCCTCGTCGGACCGAACGGCAGCGGCAAGTCGACACTGCTGCGCACCATCTCCCGGCTCCAGCGGCCCAGGACGGCCCACTTGGTCATCGACGGAGACGTCGACGCGCTCGCCCTGAGCGCCCGCGAGTTCTCGCGGAACGTCGCCCTGCTGACCCAGGGGCGCCCCACCCCCAGCGGACTGACCGTGCGCGACCTCGTCGAGTTCGGCCGCTACCCCTACCGGGGCCGCTGGGGCAAGGCCGACCCGGAAGGACCGGCCGCCGTGGACCGCGCGCTGGCCATGACCGGCGTCGCCGCACTCGCAGACCGGGGTGCCGAGCACCTCTCCGGCGGACAGCTCCAGCGGGTGTGGCTCGCCGGCTGTCTTGCCCAGGAGACCGGCGTACTGCTGCTCGACGAGCCCACCACCTACCTCGACCTCCGCTACCAGGTCGAACTCCTCGACCTGGTGCGCGACCTGGCGGACGACCACGGCATCGCCGTCGGCGCCGTCCTGCACGACCTCGACCAGGCTGCCGCCGTGGCCGACCGCGTCGTCCTGCTCGACTCGGGACGCGTCGTGTGCGACGGCAGCCCCGAGGACGTGCTCACCGGCGAGCGGCTCACCGCCACCTACGGCATCCGTATCGAAGTCGACTCCGACCCTCTTACCGGCAGGCTGCGCACCCGCGCGATAGGCCGCCACCACATGCGAAGCGAAAGGCTCAGCGCCACCTCATGAGACGCCTCCTCCTCACCGCCGCGGCAGCCACCGCGGCGGCCCTCACCCTGTCCGCCTGCGGTACCACCGAGCCCGCCGCCGACGCCGCGAAGCCGAAGACCGCCGAGAAGATCACCCTCACCGACGTCCACGGCGCCAAGGTCGTCCTCGAAGGACCCGCCAAGAAGGTCGTCGGCACCGAGTGGAACGTCGTCGAGAGCCTGATCTCGCTGGGCGTCGCCCCGGCCGGCGTCGCCGACGTCAAGGGGTACCAGGCCTGGAACACCGCCGCCCCGTTGAAGAACGACGCCAAGGACATCGGCACCCGCGGCGAGCCCAGCATGGACACCGTCGCCGCCCTCGCCCCCGACCTGGTCATCGCCACCACCGACCTGCCGCCGGCCGCCCTCAAGCAGCTCCGCAAGATCGCCCCGGTGCTGGAGCTCAAGGCGGCCGACGCGGCCGACCCGATCGGCCGGATGACCGACGACATCAACACCATCGCCAAGGCCACCGGCACCACCGCGAAGGCCGAGAAGCTGCTGAAGGACTTCGACACGAAGGTCGCCTCCGGCAAGAAGGCGATCGCCGACGCCGGCCACGCGGGCGCCAAGTTCGCCTTCGCCGACGGCTACGTCGTCAACAACCAGGTCTCCATCCGCCCGTACACGAGCGGTTCGCTGATCGGCGCGGTCAACGAGAAGCTCGGCCTGAAGAACCCGTGGACGCAGAAGGGCGACAAGGCGTACGGCCTGGCCGCCACCGACGTCGAGGGCCTCACCAAGCTGGGCGACGTGGAGTTCGCCTACATCGGCAACAAGAGCGACAAGGCCAGCACCCCCTTCACCGGCATGCTCGCCAAGGACAACGTGTGGAAGTCGCTGCCGTTCGTGAAGAAGGGCAACGTGCACCAACTGCCCGACGGCATCTGGATGTTCGGCGGCCCGCTGTCGATGAACAACTACGTCGACTCCGTCGTCGAGGCGCTGAAGAAGTAGCACCATGGCCGTCACCGCAATCACCCCCGCCACCCGCCCGACGGCGGCCCGTACCCGGACGGGTGCGGCCGCGGTGACGGCCGCCCTGCTCCTCCTCGTCGCCGTCCTCGCCTTCGTCGACATCACCCAGGGCACCACCTCGGTCGGTGTCCCCGAGGTGTGGAAGGCACTCACCGGCCAGGCCCAGACGGGCGACGCGTCCGTCGTCGTCGCCGCCCGGATACCGCGCATGGTCGCCGGACTGCTGATCGGCACGGTGCTCGCCGTCGCAGGCGCCGCCCTCCAGGCCGTCACCCGCAACGTCCTCGCCTCGCCCGACACCCTCGCCGTCAACGCGGGCTCCTATCTGGCGCTCGGCGTCGTCGCCGTCACCGGTCTTTCCCTGCCGCTGTTCGCCACCACCGGCGTCGCCTTCGCCGGCGGACTGGCCGCCGCCGCCGTCGTGCTCGGCCTCTCCGGGCTCGGCGCCGGCACCGTACGCCTGGTCCTGGCGGGCAGCGCTCTCCTGCTGGGCCTGAACGCCGTCACCGAGGGGCTCCTCCTCCTGTTCCCCAAGGAGACCGAGGGCCTCTTCCAGTGGAACCAGGGAGCCATCGCCCAGTCCGGCTACGACGGCATCGTGCGGATGCTGCCGCTCGCCGTGCTCGGCATCGCCGGACTGCTGCTGCTCGCCCGCCGGATGGACGCCCTCGCGCTCGGCGACGACGCCGCCCGCGGACTCGGCGTCCCGGTCCGCAGCACCCGAGTCCTCACGGTCGTGCTCGCCGCCCTCCTGTCGGCCGCCGCGGTCGCACTCGCCGGGCCGATCGGATTCGTCGGCCTGTGCGCGCCCGCCCTGGTCCGCCCGCTGGCCCGCCGACTGCGCGGGCTGACGAAGACCCGCGCGGCCCTGCCTTTCACCGGACTCGTCGGCGCCGCACTGGTCCTCGGCTCGGACGTCCTGCTGCGCGCCCTGGTGCCCGCCGACACCGCCGTCGCCGTACCCACCGGTGTCGTCACCAGCTTCGCCGGAGCGGTGTTCCTGATCGTCATGGCGACCAGGACCAAGGACACCGTGGGTGCCGCCGCGCCCGACCGGTTGCGGCTGCGCAGCCGCGGCGTCTTCGTCACCACCACGGCCGTACTGGTCGCCCTCCTCGTCGGCCTGACGATCGCCGCCGTACTCATCGGCGACAGCAAGCTCCTCCTCGGCGACGTCGCCAACTGGGCCCAGGGCAACGCGGGAAGGGCCGTCACCTTCGTCCTGGACACCCGGGTGCCACGCGTCGCCGCCGCACTGCTGGCCGGTGCAGCACTCGCCCTGGCGGGCACCCTCGTCCAGTCCGTCACCCGCAACCCGCTCGCCGAACCCGGCACCCTGGGCGTCTCCGGAGGCGCGGCACTCGGCGCCGTCCTCCTCGTCACGACCGTGCCGGCGGCCGGAACGTGGCAGGTGGCGGCGGCCGCGTTCGGCGGCGCCGTGGCCGCGGCCGTGCTCGTCTTCGGCCTCGCGGCACGCGGCGGCTTCCAGCAGAACCGGCTGGTGCTGGTCGGCTTCGGAGTCGCCACCGGATCCACCGCCCTGATCGCCCTCCTGGTCATCCTCACCGACCCCTTCAACGCCATCAAGGCCCTCACCTGGCTGTCCGGCTCCACCTACGGGCGCACCTTCCCCGACGTCGTCCCGCTGGCCGTCGTCCTGGTCTTCGGCATCGCGGTCGCCGTGGCCCGGCGCACCGAACTCGACCTGCTCTCCCTCGACGAGGACACCCCCCGGCTGTTGGGCCTGAGCCTGGGACAGGGCCGCCTCGGCTTCCTGTCCCTGAGCGTCCTGCTCAGCGCCACGGCGGTGTCCGCGGCGGGCACCATCGGCTTCGTCGGCCTGGTCGCCCCGCACGCGGCCCGCGCCCTGGTCGGCCGCCGCCACACCCGGGTCGTCCCGGTCGCGGTCCTCCTGGGCGCCCTCCTGGTCGGTACGGCGGACCTCGTGGGCCGCACCGTCATCGCCCCGGCCCAGCTGGGCGCGGGCCTCATGACGGCGGTCATCGGCACCCCGTACTTCCTCTACCTGCTGATCCGCAGCCGCCGAGCAGGCGCGTGAGGCGAGCGCCCCGGCGCGCACGGACGAAGGGCCCCGCGGCTTCGGCTGCGGGGCTCTTCTGGGTGGGGGCGGGTTTCGGGTGCCTGGTGCGGGGACTTCTGGGTGGGGGAGGGGTGCCGGGCTCCGGGCGTCGGGTGCCGGGTGCCCTAGGTTTACGGGGATGGGGTTGTGGCCTGGGTTACGGGGCCGGCGCGCGGTCGTCGGCCGGTGCGCGACCGTCGGCCTGCGCCCGGCGGTGGCCGACGGGCTCCTCAGCGCCGCCGTCCGGGGGAGGCGGACCGTCGGCCGGTGCAGCCTGACCGGAAGCGGGTGCCGGCTGACCGGTAGCGGGCTCCGTGTCACTGGCGTGCACCGGGCTGCGCTCCGCCGACGCCGCACCTGCGGCAAAGGTGGCTTCGAAGGGCGCTTCGCCCAGAACCGCGCGAACCCGGGCCGCGATGCGGTCCACGTCGCCCCGCTCCTCCGGCGGCAGCGGCGCCCCCACCGACTCCCGGGCCGCCGTGGCCGCCCCCAGCAGCCGGGCCGCCTCGCGATGCCCGCCCTGCAACGACCGGACGCCCGCCAGCCCTTCGAGGGCCAGCGCCCGGGCCCGTGGATCACCGAGTCCGCGAGCGAGCTCCAGGCCCTCGCGGTGGTGGGCGAGAGCGGCCAGGGCGTCACCCCGCTGCTCGGCCACGAAACCGAGTTCGGCCAGCACCAGGGTCAGCCCCGGTCCGAAGTCCAGCCGACGGAACCACGCCAGCAGCGGACGGAGATGCCCGGCGGCGGCGTCGAGGTCGCCCGACCTGCGCGCGCCGAGGGCGAGCCCGATCTCGGCACTGACCTCCCCGTCCCTGAAGTTCTGGTCGGCGGCCAGCTTCAGTGCCCGCTCGTGCATGTCCCGGGCACGTACGTGGTCGCCGGAGAGCAGGGCGATCCTGCCGAGCCCGGTCAGGCGTTTGGACGCCTCCATCCACATGCCGAGCTCCTCGGCCATCTCCAACCCATCCTGGTGCAGTTGAGCGGCCCGTACGTAGTCGCCGGAGATCTCCGCGAGCGAGGCGAGCGGGAAGACCGTCTGCAACCGCCCCCACCGGTCGCCCAGTTCGTCAAAGAGGCGGGCGCTCTCGGTCCCGTCGCGCTCCAGGGCGACGAGGTCGCTGCGGCCCAACGCGTGCCGGGTACGTACGCTCAACGCTGCCGCGACGCCCCAACTGTCATTCAGTAAACGGAAGTTGTTGAGAGCCTGGTCGACCAGCGCCTCACCCACGGACAGGTCGAAACCCATCAGGGTGGAGCCCAGGAACCAACGCGCGGCGGCGAGTCCGGCCGGATCGTCGAGGGCGTCCCAGGGGGCGAGTGCCGCAAGGACCCGGGCCCGGCACGCTTCCCCGTCGCCACTCCCGCCCGCCAGGATCTCCAGCCCGGCCGCCCACGCACCCGCACGGGCACGCAGCCGGTCCGCGTCCGGCGCGGGAAGGGGGAGAGGGGTGTCTACCTGGAGGGGGGCGGCTACCGGGGGAGGGGCGCCGGCCGATCGCAGGGCATATGCGCCTGCACCCTCCACCGGCAGCGCGAGGGCCGACGCAAGCGACCTGCGGGCCTCGGTGAGGCGCGAGCGCAGCACCCAGTACCACGACAACGCGTCGACCAGCCGCAGCGCTTCGACGGCGCGCCCTTCGGAGACGGCGAAGGCGAGCGCGCCGCGCATGTTGGCGCTCTCCTCGTCGAGCCGGCCGAGCCAGTGCCGCTGCTCGTCGCCTCGCAGCAACGGGGCGGCGACGACAGCCAGTTCGATGTAGTACGTACTATGCCGACGGCGGACCTCCCGCCCCTCACCGGCTTCGAGCAACTGCTCGAAGCAGTACGCCCTGACCGATTCCAGCAGCCGGTAGCGCGGCCCCGTCGCACAGTCGACGGCCACCACCAAAGAACGGTCGACCAGCCGGGCGAGCAGGTCGAGGACCTCGACCGGTTTGACACCGTCCCCGGAACAGACGGCCTCGGCTGCCTCCAGCGTGCAGCCCTGCGCGTGCACGGCGAGCCTGCGCAGCACGATCCGCTCGGCGGCGGTCAGCAGCCCCCAGCTCCAGTCGATCATCGCGCGTAGGGTGCGCTGCCGGGCCGGGGCGTCGCGGTAGCCGCCCGCCAGCAGTTCGAGGCGGTCGTCGAGGCGGGCCAGCAGTCCGTGCACGCCGAGGGTCCGTACCCGCGAAGCCGCCAGCTCCAGCGCCAGCGGAATGCCGTCGAGCCGCCGGCACAGCTCCGCGACGGCCTCGGCGTTCCCGGCGTCCAGGGCGAATCCCGGCGCCCCGGCGGCACGCGCCACGAAGAGCTGAACGGCCGTCGACTCCCGTACGGCCGCAGCATCGCCCGCCCCGGCGGCCGGAAGCTCCAACGGCGGTACGGGGAAAAGCACCTCGCCGCCCAGGCCCAACGGCTCCTGACTGGTCGCGAGGATGCGGAGACCGGGCACGGCGCTCACCAGCCGCCGCGCCAACTCGGCGGCGGCCGGAACCAGATGCTCACAGTTGTCGAGGACGAGCAGCAGCTGCTTGCCGTGCAGGGCACCCGCCAAGCGATCGACAGCCGCCCGGCCCCCATCCCCGGTGACGCCCTCCCGACCCCCGTCCCCGGTGACGGCCTCCCGGCCACCATGCCCGGAACTGATGCCCGCTTCCTCGCGCACCCCCAGAACCCGCAGCACCATTTCGGCGACCGCCGCCAAGTCACCGTCCACCGCAGTCATTTCGACGATCCAGACACCGTCGGCGAACTCGCCCCTCGAACGTCTCGCAGCCTCGACCGCCAACCGTGTCTTGCCCACCCCGCCCGGCCCGGTAAGCGTCAATATCCGTCCCGTGGAGAGCAGTTCACGCACCTCGGCCACCGCCGCGGTGCGCCCGACGAGTGCGGTCACGGGTGCGGGGAGATTCGTACGGGGTTGCCCCGGCGGAATCTCGACGGCGCCGGAGGACTGGGTGGGGGATGAGTCAGACGGGAATGCCGGGGCGGGGTTCTGGGCTGCCCCGCCAGGTGGCGCGGCGGGGCTCGGCCGGGAGGGCCGCCGGGCGCGCGGCCCGTCCAGTCCGGGGTCGTGGCGCAGGATCGCGGCGTGCAGCGCGGCCAGTTCGGCGCTCGGATCGAGCCCGAGGTCGTCGCCCAGCCGCTCACGCAGGGCCGCGTAGCTCTTCAGGGCTTCGCTCTGCCGCCCGGCCCGGTACAGCGCCCTCAGCTGTACCGACCGCAGCCGCTCACGTAGTGGATGACGGGCCACGAATGCGCCCAACTCAGCGACCAGTAACGCATGTTCGCCCGCTTCCAGCGAGGCGTCCGCCCAGTCCTCCACAGCCGTCAGCCGCTGCTCCTCCAGCCTGGCGATGGCTCCCGCGGCGAACGGCTCGTCGACGAAGTCCTCGAACGCCGCCCCGCGCCACAGCCCCAGCGCCTCCGCGAACACCCCGGCGCGCACCCGGGCGTCCGACTCCGCGCGAGCCTGCGCGGCCAGCGCATCGAACCGCCCGGCGTCCCAGTCCTCGGCATCCTCCAGTACGAGCGCATATCCGGCCGCGGTGGACCGCACCAGCCGGCGCCCCGCACCCGGTTCGCCCTTCTCCAGCGCGCGACGCAACTGCGAGACCTTGCCCTGCAAGGTGTTGGCCGGATGGGCGGGCAGCTCCCGGTCCCCCCACAGGTCGTCCACCAGACGGTCCACCGACACGGGGCGCCCCGGGGACACCAGCAGGTCGGCGAGCAGGGCACGGACCTTCGACCCGGGGACCGCCACGGGATTCCCGTCCCGGGTCCACACCGTCAGCGCACCAAGCACCCCGAATCGCATGCGTGAACGATATCCCGGGGTGTGCGGCGCCTTCAGCCCCGGACGTCCCGCGCCAACAGCGGGCCAGGCACTGTCTGATGGCGCCTCGGGCGTCGGTCGGCAGCCGGACGTGTCAGGCCGCCGACCGACGCCCGGGCACTGGCCGGTCGCCGGGCGGACCCGGGCCAGCAGGTAGACGCGGGCACCGGTCGGCGCCCGGACGGGGCAGGCCGGCAGGCAAGCCACGCGCCAACGGGAAGCCGGACGGGACCAGGCCCGGAAGCAGACCAGGCACTCAGCGGTGCTGGACCGGCACAGGGCCAGCAGCCAGACCCGCACCACCCAACAGCCGGGCCGACACCGGCCAACAGGATTCCAACAGCAGACCGACAGCACAGGTCAGCAGAGTGATCCCCATGAACACCACACCGCAGAACGCCACCGCCCCGCGCGCCTCCACCGAAGCCCCCGCGGCCGCGGCACCGGCATTCGCACCCACCCAGACTCCGGCAACTCCCTCCCCCAACCCCACCATCGCCGTTCTCGGCCTCGGCAACCTGGGCCGGGCACTGGCCACGACGTACCTGGACAGCGGTCACCGTACGACCGTGTGGAACCGCACCGCGGCCAAGGCCGACGCTCTCGTCGAGCGGGGCGCACGGCGGGCCGGAACCCCCGCCGAGGCCATCGCCGAGAGCGAGTTGGTGATCATCAACGTCCTGGACGACAAGGCCGCACTCACGGTCCTCACCCCCGCGGCCTCCGCCCTGGCAGGCAAGACGCTGCTGAACCTCACCACGAGCACCCCCGACGGCACCCGCAAACTGGCGGCGCTGGCAGCGGAGCACGGAGCGCAGTACCTGGACGGAGCCGTCTACGCGGTGCCGCAGACCCTCGGCAAACCCGAGTCCTTCGTGCTCTACAGCGGCTCGGCCACCGCCTTCGAAGCCGTACGCCCCCAGCTGGAGCTACTGGGCACCGCCGAATTCGTCGGCACCGACCCCTCCCTCACCCCTGTCCATGACCTGGCCCTGCTCAGCGGGATGTATGGAATGTTCGCCGGCTTCTTCCAAGCGGTCGCCCTCGCGGAGACCGCGGGCATCAAGGCTGAGGACATCACCGGACATCTCATCCGCTGGCTCGGCTCGGCGGCCGCGGCGCTGCCCGGCTTCGCGGCGGAGATCGACTCCGGTGACTACGACGCCACGGATGTCTCCAACATCAGCATCAACGCGGTCGGCCTGGCCAACATCCTCTCCGCCACCCGGGCCCGGGGCATCGGCACCGAACTCCTCGACCCGCTGGAGACCGCCCTCAGGCAGCAGCTCGAGGCCGGTCACGGCGCCGCCAGCCTCTCGCGCACCATCGAATCCGTAAGGAAGGCCAAGTAGCCATGAAGAGCGAAGCAGCCACGAACAACCAGGCAGCCACCACGACACGTGCACACCACATCGAAGGCCACCAGGAGAGGGAGCGGCCCGAAGGGCGGTACGCGGGCAAGCGGGCGGTCGTCATCGGCGGGACGCACGGCATGGGGCTGGGGGTGGTGAGGGCCCTGCTGGCCGGCGGCGCGGAGGTGCTGCTGACCGGGCACAGCGAGAAGAACCTGGAGGCCGCCCGCGACGAGCTCGCCCCGTTCGGCGACGCGGTGCACGCCGTCCGCTCCGACATCGCCAGTACGGCCGACATCAACGCCCTCGGGGAGCTGGTCGCGACGGAACTGGGCACGGTCCACTTCCTGCACATCAACGCCGGCACGGCATCCATCGAGCCGTTCGACCAGGTCACCGAGGCCAGCTACGACCACGCCTTCGCCATCAACACGAAGGGCGCCTTCTTCACCGTGCAGCGCCTCGCTCCGCTGATCGAGGAGGGCGGCTCGATCATCTTCACCACCTCGGTCACCACTGTCATGGGCTACCCCCAGATGGCCACCTACTCGGCCTCGAAGGCCGGCGCCCGCTCGTTCGCCCAGGTGCTCGCGGCGGAACTGCTCCCACGCAACATCCGGGTCAACGCGATCAGCGGCGGCTACATCAACACACCGACCATGGCGGTCCCCACCTGGACCGACAAGGAACGGTCCGCCTTCCTCGAAGCGGGCGACCAGGAGACCCCGATGAAACGCGTCGGCACGATAGAGGAGTTCGCCACGGCCACCCTCTTCCTCGCCTTCGACGCCACCTTCACCACGGGCATCGAGTTCCCGGTCGACGGGGGCCTGGCACAGCGTCTCAACGCTGCGGCGTAACAGAGGTGCGGAAGCCCCCTGCCACCAGCAGGTGGCCGGGCCGCCACGGGGCGGACCGCACGGCCGACGCGGGGACTGCGACTGCTCAGAGAACGGTCGCGCCTCTGAATGGTGAAGCACAGGCTCGAGCAGTTCGCAGCCGTCAGCCCGATCGGGAGCAGATCGCAGACGATCTCGGTGGGATCATCCCCGCGCACACGGGGATAGACCGATTACCGCCTCCAGCATCTGGCCGTCGGAGGCTGCTCCCCGCGCACGCGAGGATGGATTCGTCACGGACTCCCTCCGGTATCGCCAGCCCCTGCCGTCCAGGAACGTAGGGCGCGCCCCTGAGCGACCAGGCCGACGAGGGTGCGTGCGAGAAGGCGATCGGTGCCACCGTCTTGAACGGAAGGTGATCGACGGCCGCCGAGGCCATTCCTGCCATGGGCCGTTGGGGACCGGCACCCCCGCTCGTTCGCGGCGACACCCGACAAGCGTCCGGAAGATGGGCCCGCCTACGATGGACGGCTCACGTGATCATGACTGGAGGGCCTCATGTCGGGGATCGACCGCCGAGTTGTCGTTGTCACCGGGGGCGGGACGGGTATCGGGGCGGCCACCGCCCGGTTGCTGCGGGCCGCCGGGCACCACGTGGTTGTCTCGGGGCGGCGGGCCGAACCGCTGGAGCGCGTTGCCGGAGAGACCGGCGCCCTGGCCCACCCGGCCGACGTCGGTGACCCCGACGCGGTCCAGGGGCTGGTGGATGCCGCCATGGCCGCGTACGGCCGACTGGACGGGCTGGTGCTCAACGCGGGCATCGGTCGCGGTGGCGGAGTGGGGGAGCTGTCCGTGGAGGACTGGGACACCGTGATGCGTACGAACGTCACGGGCCCCTTCCTCCTCCTCCGCGCAGCCCTGCCGCACCTGCTGGAGACGCGGGGTTCGGTTGTCGCCGTCGCCTCGGTGTCCGCGCTCCGCAACGGCGTGGGCAACGCCGCGTACGCCACCTCCAAGGCCGCCCTGCTCCAGTTGTGCCGCTCCCTGGCCGTGGACTACGGCGGGCGCGGGCTGCGGGCCAACACGGTGTGCCCGAGCTGGGTGCGGACCGACATGGCCGACCGTCGGATGGCACGGTTCGCCGACGAAGTGGGCCTGGGAGCCGGGGACTCCGCCGCGGATCGCGTCGACGCGGCCTACGAGGAGGCGACCCGGCTCAGCCCGGCAGGCCGCCCGGGCGAGCCGCGCGAGGTGGCGGAAGCCATCACCTGGCTGCTCTCCCCGGCCGCCTCGCTGGTCAACGGGGCGGTACTGACGGTGGACGGCGGAGTGACGGCCGTCGACCCGGGCACTGTCGCCTTCGACTTCCGCGTCGAGCCACGTGACGGCCGGTGAGGCAGGGCCAAGACGCCACGGCGTGCGGGTGCGGCGTGCGGTGGGAATCGGCCGCGGGCGAGTGGTCGGATCTGCCGCTCGACCATTTGGGCCCCCGCGCCGAGACCTTTGGGCGTGGGGGCGGAATGGTTCGGCGACGAGGACGTTGCCGGGATGATCAGCGCCCAGGCGCCGCCGGACTGTGACCTCGGTGACGAGCAGGTGCGTCACCTCCTCTGTGAGTTTACGGCTCTTCTGTCAGGTGGTTTTGACATCCTGCCGGCGAGGCTGCGCGAGGTGCGACGGGGGGTCGGCCTGGCGTCCATTCCCACCAAGAGCACAGGTCGTCCGGGAGCGGAGCCGTGTGAGAGGTGCCGAGAGTTCAGGAGGGGGAGCGACGGCCCCTCCTCGGTGCGGCGCAGCCTCCCCAGATCTCCCCGGGGCCACGACACGGCCCTCCAGATCGATCGCAGACGCGCGGCCGACCGGCGTTCCGGGGGCACTCGTTACAACCAGTCCCGCCGCTTGAAGATGAAGTACAGGCTCGCACACACTGCTGCCATCAGCAGGATCGCGAAGGGGTATCCGTAGACCCAGTGCAGTTCCGGCATGTGGTCGAAGTTCATGCCGTAGATCGTTCCCACGAGTGTGGGGGCGAAGAGGATGGCTGCCCAACTTGAGATCTTCTTGATCTCCTCGTTCTGCTCAAAGCCCGCCACTGCCAGCGCCCGCATTTCCGCGTTCTGCTGCTGCGTGACGAGGGTCGTGTTGACGGTGAGGATGTCGGTGAGGGCCTGGCGGAAGCCGTCGACGCGTTCGCTGGTGTGGGTGACGTGGTCGGCGACGTCGCGCAGGTAGCGCTGGAGTTCCTCGTCCGTGCGGTACTTGGTGAAGCCCGCCATCAGGCCGTTCAGCATGCCGATCAGGGGGCGGGTGGCGCGCTGGAACTCGACCACCTCGCGGGAGAGTTCGTAGATGCGCCGCGACACCTCGGGGTCGCCGCGGAACACCTCCGTCTCGATCTCGTCGATGTCGGTCTGGACACCGGAGACGACCGGGGCGTACCCGTCGACCACCGCGTCCAGGATGGCGTACAGCACCGCCTCGGGGCCCAGGGCCAGCAGTTCCGGGGCCTGCTCCATCCGGTGCCTTACGGCGGACAGGTCGGGAGCGGCACCGTGCCGGACCGTGATCACGAAGTCGCGGCCGACGAAGACGTGCAGTTCGCCGAAGTCGACCTCCTCCGCGGCGTCCAGGTAACGGGCCGCGCGCAGCACCACGAACAGGGTCTCGCCGTAGCGCTCCAGCTTCGGCCGCTGATGGGCTTCGAGGGCGTCCTCGATGGCGAGCGGGTGCAGATCGAACTCATCGGCCAGGGAGAGGAGTTCGGGCTCGGTCGGACGGTGCAGGCCGATCCAGGCCATGCCGTCCGGGTGCTCACGGAGCTGGCGGAAGGTCTGGGCGAGGGTGCTGGGGGTGGAGACGCGCAGTCCGTCGCGGTAGACGGCGGCGTTGACCACACTCTCGTGGGCGTGCGGCTCGGGCCGGTGGCGGGTGGGCGGTACGGGCGGCGGGGGAGGGGCATGCGTGAGCGCAGGCTGCCTGCGCCACGAGCGCTTCTTCGCTGCCATCGGTGCGACCCGCTCTCCTCCGTCGGACTACGAAGCAGGATATACGGGGTAAAGGGGACCGGCACGGTAGGAGGGCGACGCGATCCCGCGTGCCGTGCGCCGCCGCTGGCGGGGAGTGGCAGGGGGCTGGGGTACGGCACGCCGTGCGGTGCCCGTCGCGGGCCGTGCGGTACTGCGGTCCGGCGTGCCGTGCGGTGCCCGTTGCCGCGTGAGAGGCACCGTCGTCCGGTCTGCCGTGCCTTTCCCCTTGGGAGCCAACGCCGCCCGCGACGGGCAGTAGCGTGCGGGCATGACGACGCGTCCCAGGTCCCACCCCGCCGGCACCCCCGTCCTCACCCGCCGCGCCCTCAACCGCGCCACCCTCGCCCGCCAGCTCCTCCTCACCCGTACGGCCATGCCCGCAAAGGACGCCGTCCACCACCTCGTCGGCCTCCAGGCGCAGAACACCAAGCCGCCTTACCAGGCCCTCGCCGCCCGCCTCGAAGGGTTCGTGCCGCAGGAGCTGTCGGCGCTGATGGCCTCCCGAGAGGTCGCCCGTATCGTCTCCATGCGCTCCACCCTGCACACCCTCACCGCCGACGACTGCCTCACCCTGCGCCCGCTGGTCCAGCCCGTCATCGACCGTGAGCTGCGCCTCTTCCTCAAGCGGCTGCCCGGCGTCGACGTGGCCGAGCTCGCGCCGTTGGCCAGGGAACTCGTCGAGGAGCGGCCCCTGAGCCTCAAGGAACTCCGCGAGGGGCTGTTGGAGCGGTGGCCGGACAGCGACCCGCAGGGGCTGGCGACGCTCGCCCGCTGCGCCCTCCCCCTGCTGCAGACCACTCCGCGCGGGCTCTGGGGCGAGAGCGGCCAGGTCACTCTGACCACGTCCCGCAAGTGGTTCGGCCGGCCGGAGCCCGAGCTCTCCCCGTCCGCCACGGAGGAGCTCCTCGACGCGACCGTGCTGCGCTACCTCGGCGCGTTCGGCCCCGCCTCGGTCAAGGACATGCAGGCCTGGTGCGGGCTGACCCGGCTGCGTACCGCCTTCGAAAGGGTCCGCTCCCGGCTCCTCGTGTTCCGCGACGAGCACGGCACCGAACTCTTCGACCTCCCCGACGCGCCCCGCCCGGACGAGGGCACCCCGGCCCCCGTCCGGCTCCTCCCCGAATTCGACAACCTGCTGCTCTCGCACGCGGACCGCACTCGCGTCGCACCGCCCGAATACGCCTCCCGTACCTGGTACGTCAACGTCAACTACGGCACCCTCCTGGTGGACGGCACGGTCGCCGGGATCTGGCGGCCGGAGGAAGCGCCCAAGGACGGCACCGCACGCATCACCGTCGAACTCTTCGGCAAGGCCGACGCCGCGCTGCGCACGGAGATCGCCGAGGAGGCGGCGCACCTGCTGGCCGTGCTGAACCCCGGAGCCGTCCACGACGTACGGTTCGCCGCGTTCTACGGCACCAGGGCCGGCGGGTAGCCGAGGGCCCCCGAGCGGCACGCCCCCAGAGGGATCAGGCCCCCGAATGGCACGGCCCCCGAGTAACCAGGCGCCCGGCGATCGGCTCCTCGGTGGTCGCGCGCCCGCGCCGTCGGACAGCCGCCGGTTCCCGTACGGGGGTGGCGGCAGACGGCCCCCTTGAAACAGGATGCACACGCACAGGGTCGGTACGAGGAGGACAGATGACGGCAACGCACTCGGGAGCGGGATCGGGATCCGGCGCGGGCCCGGACGGAAGCGCCGGCGCGGGATCCGGCGGGGGTGTCGGCGGGGCGTCCGGCGCGGGGGCCGGCGAGCGTGATCGCGAGGCCGGGGGCGGGCTGTCGGGAGTGGCCGCCTTCCGGGCCGCCCGCGACTTCCTGCTGGCGCACCGCGAGGACTACCAGGCCGCGTACGACGGTTTCCGCTGGCCGCGTCCGGCCCACTTCAACTGGGCGCTCGACTGGTTCGACAGCATCGCCGAGGGCAACACCCGTACCGCCCTGCACATCGTCGAGGAGGACGGCCGCGAGACCGTCCTGAGCTACGCCGAGGTCTCCGAGCGCTCCTCGCGGACCGCCAACTGGCTTCGCGCACACGGGGTTTCGTCCGGTGACCGGATCGTGGTCATGCTCGGCAACCAGCAGGAGCTCTGGCTTACCGCGCTCGCCGCGATGAAGCTGCGCGCCGTCGTCATCCCGGCCACCCCGCTGCTGGGCCCCGCCGACCTGCGCGACCGCGTCGAGCGCGGCGGCGCCCGGCACGTCGTCGTCCGGGACGAGGACACCACCAAGTTCGACGAGGTACCGGGCGACTACACCCGTATCGCGGTACGGGGCTTCGGCGCGGCCGAGGTCCCGGCCGGCTGGCTCGACTTCGAGGAGACGCGCACGGCACCCAGCGCCTTCGTCCCGGACGGCCAGACCCCGGCCACCGACCCGCTGATGCTGTACTTCACCTCCGGTACCACCGCCCGCCCCAAGCTCGTCGAGCACAGCCACATCTCCTACCCCGTCGGCCACTTGGCCACGATGTACTGGATCGGCCTGCGGCCCGGCGACGTCCACCTGAACATCTCCTCGCCGGGCTGGGCCAAGCACGCCTGGTCCAATCTCTTCGCCCCGTGGAACGCCGAAGCCACCGTCTTCCTGCTGAACTACAGCCGCTTCGACGCCGACCGGCTGATGTCCGAGATGGACCGGGCCCGCGTCACCTCGTTCTGCGCCCCGCCCACCGTGTGGCGCATGCTCATCCAGGCCGATCTGTCCCGCCTCGCGCACCCGCCGCGCGAGGCCCTCGGCGCGGGCGAGCCGCTGAACCCCGAGGTCATCGAGACCGTCCGCCGCGAGTGGGGCGTCACCATCCGCGACGGCTTCGGCCAGACCGAGACCTGCGTCCAGGTCGCCAACACCCCCGGCCAGCCGCTCAAGCCGGGCTCGATGGGCCGCCCCAGCCCGGGTTACGTCGTCGAACTCCTCGACCCGGTCACCGGAAGGCCTGGCGCCACGGAGGGGGAGATCTGTCTCGACCTCGCCGCCCGCCCCGTCGGCCTGATGACCGGCTATCACGGCGACCCGGAGCGCACCGCCGAGGCGATGGCCGACGGCTACTACCGCACGGGCGACATCGGTTCGCGCGACGAGGACGGCCACCTGACCTACGTGGGCCGCCGCGACGACGTGTTCAAGGCCTCCGACTACAAGATCTCGCCCTTCGAGCTGGAGAGTGCTCTGCTCGAACACGAGGCGGTGGCCGAGGCCGCCGTGGTGCCCGCACCGGACCCGCTGCGGCTCGCCGTACCGAAGGCGTACGTGGTGCTCGCGGACGGGTGGGAACCGGGCGCGGAGGCGGCGAAGGCGATCTTCGCGCACTCCCGTGCGGTCCTCGCCCCGTACAAGCGGGTCAAGCGGATCGAGTTCGCCGAGCTGCCCAAGACCATCTCGGGCAAGATCCGCCGCATCGAACTGCGCGAGCGGACCGCACGGGGGTCGGCGGGGGAGTACGCGGAGGAGGACTTCAAGTGAGCGGCGGCCGGGATGGAAGACGCGTGCGTGGGCGGCCGTGACGGAAGACGCGTGAGGGGACGGCCGTGACGGAAGACGCGTGAGGGGACGGCCGTGACGGAAGACGCGTGAGGGAGACGTGCGCGGGAGCCGTGTGCGGGCGGTCGTGACGGGAGGCGTGCGCAGGCAGCCGTGACGGAAGCCGTGCGCGGGCTGCCGTTCTGACGGCAGCCCCGTGCGGGCGGGGTTTGCCCGTGCCCGGAGCCGGTGTCGTCGCACGTGCCGCTCAGGACAGCAGGTGGCACCAGTGGCGGGCCGATTCCATCATGTCCGTGGCGACGCGGTCCAGGAACGTCCCGCCACGGGTCAGCCGTTGTCCCACCGGGGTCCCGGGGCCGAGCCTGTCCGCCGCCGCCAGCGCGGCGTGGGTCATCTCCAGCGTCCGCTGCGCACTGACCGCGATCGAGTGGTACCAGCCCTCGTCGTCGAGCACGTAGATGTCGCAACGCCGCAGCGGATCGCGCTCGCGTCGGATGTAGCCGTGCTGGAGCAGGTAGTTGACGGACACGGAGACGGAGGCCGGGCTGACCTTCAGCCTGCGGACCAGTTCCGCCGCCGTACGCCTCCCGTCCTCGGCCAGCAGCAGGTCCACGTGCACGCGTGCCGTCATCCTCGGCAGCCCCGACCCGACCACCAGCTCGATGATCTCCTCGTACACCGCGTCGTTCATCGCGCCGTCCGTGGTGTCGCCCGAGGCGGTGCCCGGGAGGCCCGTGCCGCCCGGGCCGCGAGGATCGTGCGGACCGTTCGGCGGCACTGTGGACGTGCGCGGCCCGCGTGCGGGCGACGGAGCGCCGCGCCGTGACCGCTGAGCCGTCGCCGCCTGCGCCTCCCGCGGCCGGTAGTCACGGGGGCCGCCGTTGCGTCCGACCTCTCGGCTGACCGTCGACGTCGGCCGGCCGAGCCGTCTGGCGATCTCGGCGTAGGTGAGCCGGTCGGCGAGACCGGCCGCGATGCGTTGGCGTTCCCGTGGGGTGAGACGTCCTCCTGGCATGCCGGCCAGTATTGCCTTCAAGGGCATTCATTGCAACGCATCATTGCATTCGAGAGCAGCGTCGTTGCATCAATATTGGGCGCTTCACCTGCAGGAATACCTTTCCGATGATTGACCGTCATTCGATGTGCAGCGTAGCTTTCAGGGAGAGTCGAACACGTCATATCGCGAGATGAGGAATGGTCATGGGTGAATCCCCGTACACCGTCACGGCGATGCCGACGGAGCGCAGGCCCGGCTGCCCCTTCGACCCGCCGGCCGAACTGTCCGAGGCCCGCGCGCACGGACCCGTCAGCCGCTTCACCCACCCCGGCGGCATTCCCGGCTGGCTGATCACCGGGTACGACCTGGTGAGGTCGGTGCTCGCCGACCCGCGCTTCAGCTCGCGCAAGGAGCTGCTGAACGTGGTCGACTTCGAGGTTCCGCCGGCGCCGCCCGGCGAATTCCTCCTCATGGACGACCCCGAGCACGCCCGCTACCGGAAGCCGCTGGTGGGCAAGTTCACCGTGCGGCGGATGCGTCTGCTCACCGAACGCGTCGAGCAGATCACCGCCGAGTGCCTGGATGCCATGGCGAAGGCGGGGCCGTCGGCCGACCTGGTGACCGCCTTCGCCAAGCCCATCCCGACCATCGTCATCTGTGAGCTGCTGGGAGTGCCGTACGAGGACCGAGGTTCCTTCCAGGAGCAGATCGACACCTTCATGGGCGGCGAGTCGAGCGACGAGGAGCTGATCGCGGCCTACACCGCGACCCAGGTCTACCTCGCCGAACTGGTGGCGGCCAAGCGCGCACACCCCACCGACGACGTACTCAGCGAGCTCACCGACAGCGACCTGTCCGACGAGGAACTGAAGGGGATGAGTCTGATTCTGCTCGCGGCCGGACTCGACACCACCGCCAACATGCTGGCGCTGGGCACCTTCGCACTGCTACGCAATCCGGAGCAACTGGCCGCGCTGCGCGCCGCACCCGACCTCGCCGACCAGGCCGTGGAGGAGCTGCTGCGCTATCTGACCGTCGCCAAGACGTCCATGCGGACGGCGCTGGAGGACGTCGAGGTAGGCGGTCAGCTGATCGAGGCGGGCACGACCGTCGTCCTCTCGTACCACACCGCCGATCACGACCCCGAGCGCTTCACCGACCCCCACGTGCTGGACCTGCGCCGGCAGGAGGGCGGGCACCTGGCCTTCGGCCACGGCATCCACCAGTGCCTGGGCCAGCAGCTGGCCAGGGTGGAGATGCGAGTCGCGTTCCCCGCGCTGTTCCGGCGCTTTCCGACGCTGCGTCTCGCCGTACCGGCCGAGGAGGTGGTGCTGCGCCCGGAGACGGCGGACATCTTCGGGGTGAAGAGTCTCCCGGTCACCTGGGACGTATGACCGATGATTTTCCGCAGGAGCGGCAGTCTATGAAGCAGAACATCACACGAGACACCGAGGACGTCCCGATGCGCACACTGATCAGCACCGCCTTCATCTCGCTCGACGGCGTCGTCGAAGCCCCGGGCGGCGAGCCCGGCTACCGGAACTCCGGCTGGACCTTCAAGGACGTCGAGTTCCTGTCCGAGGCCTTCGAAATCAAGGGGCGGGAGCAGCAGGAGGCCACCGCGATGCTGTTCGGCCGGACCAGCTACGAGGCGTTCAGCCCGGTGTGGCCCGACATGGCGGAGTTCGCCGAGTACAAGGCGATGCCCAAGTACATCGTCTCGACCACCCTCGCCGAGGACGACCTGGTGACGAACTGGGGGCAGAACACGATCCTGCGTTCGCTCGACGAGGTCGCCGCACTGAAGGAGACCGAGGGCGGCCCGATCATCATGCACGGCAGCGCGGCCCTCAACCGGTCGCTGTCGGACGCCGGGCTGATCGACCGGTACCACCTGCTCGTCTTCCCACTGCTGCTCGGTGCGGGCAAGCGGCTCTTCAGCACCACGGACAAGGACACCCAGAAGCTGAAGCTCGTGGAGCACGAGGCCTACGCCAACGGCCTGCAGAAGAACGTCTTTGACGTGGTCCGCTGACCAGCTCAGTCAGATGCGCGCCCGGCCGGGGGCCGCACCCGACCGCCCGTACGTACGGGCGGTCGCCGGCTACCCGCCCGTGCCCGTGCTGCTGCCCAGCAGTGCGTCGGCCGCGCGGGTGGCCGGTTTCGGGGTGCCGGTGAGGTCCAGTACGAACAGCGGGACGCCCAGTTCCTCGGCGCGGGCGCGGGCGGCGGGTTCGTAACCCGTGAGGGAGAAGAAGACCGGGACCGCCGACGCGTTGAGCCCGTGCAGCCACAGGCACTCCACGTCGCGCAGGGTGGAAGGACTGGTGCCCGGGTCGACCTGCGCGACCAGGCCGGGGGCCCGCAGGTCGATGCCGGACGCCGGGTGCTCGGGGGACTGCAGGATGCCCCGGAAGCCGAGCCACTTGAGGTAGAGCGCGGCCGCGGTGACGGCGTCCCTGGCGGTGCGGATGGTGAGGGGGCGGAAGGGCGGGCGGGGGGCGGGCCCGCCGGCGGGGTACTGCGGGGGGCCGTGCGGGGGAGTGCTGGGTGCCGCGGGGCCTTCCGGCCGGGTGCCCGGCCCGTCCGCGCCCTGGGACCGGGTGCCCGGCACATCCGCGTCCTGCGGCCGGGTGCCCGGCCCGTCCGCTCCTCGGGGGCGAGTGCCCGGCCCGTCCGCGTCCTGTGGCTGGGTGCCCGGCGCCTCGGCCCCTGCCGGGCGAGCGTCCGACGTGGCCGGGCCCTGTGGCCGGGTGCCTCGCGCGGCAGAACCTTGCGGGGGTAAGCCGCCCGCGGGGCTGCCGTACGGACGGGTGCCCTCCGCGCGCGGTTCCTGTGTCCGGCCGGGCGGCGGTCCCGTACGCACCTGCGGGGTGTCCGGCACCTCCGGGGGCTCCGTGCCGGGGTGGCGGGCGGAATCCCCGGCCGGGGGCACCGTCGGCACCGGGCGGACCGGGATGCGCAGCACCGCGCCGCAGCCGCAGCCCAGCTCCGGCTGCGGCCACTGGTCCTGACGCCCGCAGGACGGGCAGCGAACCGTCACCCAGGAGTCCGTCCAGGTCCGGTGCGTGATCGGCTGCGGCGGGGCGCCGCGCAGCAGCGGCGGGGCCAGCGGTGCACCGCACGGGCAGGGGAAGACCGACGGGACGAACGCGTGATCTCGGCGGCAGGCGGGGCACCGCACCGGCACGCTGTTTCCCATGGGGGGACCTCCCAGGCGGATCCGGGCAGTGACAGTTACTCGCGGTACGGGTTCGGTGCGACGTGCGACGTGCGACGTGCGCGTGCCACGTGCGGCACGCAGAGCACGGCACCCCGCACACACAGTGCACAGCACAGCGCACACGGGGCGGGACGTGCGGTGACCGCCCGATGCGCTGCGTGGTCCATGGTCACACCAACTGTGAAGACTTTGCAGGCACTTCCGTTCTTTTCTGTCGCCCGCGATGTACGCGCTTTCCCGGGCCGGCCGGTGGGCGCCCGTCGCGCGATCCGTGGACACCTCTCTTGACGGGACCGCCTTCACCTCCTTATGTTGCTTCCACATAGCAGAACAGTACTTCCGCATTACGGAAAACCGGCCTGAAGCAGGAGTGACCCGATGCCCCGTATGACCGCTGCGCTCGCAGCAGTTGAGATCCTCAAGCGCGAAGGCGTGAGCCACGCGTTCGGCGTGCCCGGCGCGGCGATCAACCCCTTCTACAAGGCCCTCCAGGCCGGTGGCGGGATCAAGCACACGCTTGCCCGCCACGTCGAGGGCGCCTCTCACATGGCCGAGGGCTACACCCGCAGCAACGCCGGCAACATCGGCGTCTGCATCGGTACGTCCGGCCCCGCCGGCACCGACATGATCACCGGGCTCTACTCGGCCATCGCCGACTCGATCCCGATCCTCTGCATCACGGGCCAGGCGCCGGTCGCCAAGCTCCACAAGGAGGACTTCCAGGCCGTCGACATCGCGTCGATCGCCAAGCCGGTCACCAAGAAGGCCACCACCGTCCTGGAGGCCGCGCAGGTTCCGGGCGTCTTCCAGGAGGCCTTCCACCTGATGCGCTCCGGCCGTCCCGGACCGGTCCTCATCGACCTGCCGATCGACGTGCAGCTCACCGAGATCGAGTTCGACCCCGACACGTACCAGCCGCTGCCGGTCTACAAGCCGACCGCGAGCCGCGCCCAGGTCGAGAAGGCGATCTCCCTCCTGCTGGAGTCCGAGCGCCCGCTGATCGTCGCCGGCGGCGGCATCATCAACGCCGACGCCACCGACCTCCTGGTCGAGTTCGCCGAGCTGACCGGCACCCCGGTCATCCCGACGCTGATGGGCTGGGGCATCCTCGCGGACGACCACGAGCTGAACGCCGGCATGGTCGGCCTCCAGACCTCGCACCGCTACGGCAACGCGAACTTCCTGGAGTCCGACTTCGTCCTGGGCATCGGCAACCGGTGGGCCAACCGCCACACCGGCGACCTCGCCGTCTACACCAAGGGCCGCAAGTTCGTCCACGTCGACATCGAGCCCACCCAGCTCGGCAAGATCTTCGCGCCGGACTACGGCATCGCCTCCGACGCCAAGGCCGCCCTGGAGCTCTTCGTCGAGGTGGCGAAGGAGCTCAAGGCGGCCGGCAAGCTGCCCGACCGCAGCGCCTGGGCCGCCTCCACCCAGGAGCGCAAGGCCCAGCTCCAGCGCCGCACGCACTTCGACAACGTGCCGATCAAGCCGCAGCGCGTGTACGAGGAGATGAACAAGGCCTTCGGCCCGGAGACCCGGTACGTCACCACCATCGGCCTCTCCCAGATCGCCGGCGCGCAGATGCTGCACGTCTACAAGCCGCGCCACTGGATCAACTGCGGCCAGGCGGGCCCGCTCGGCTGGACCATCCCGGCCGCGCTCGGCGTCGCCACCGCCGACCCCGAGGGCCAGGTCGTCGCCCTCTCCGGCGACTACGACTTCCAGTTCATGCTGGAGGAGCTGGCCGTGGGCGCCCAGCACAACATCCCCTATGTCCACGTCCTGGTGAACAACTCCTACCTGGGCCTCATCCGCCAGGCCCAGCGCAACCTGGACATCAACTTCCAGGTCAACCTGGAGTTCGAGAACATCAACTCCCCGGAGCTGGGCGTCTACGGCGTCGACCACGTCAAGGTCGTCGAGGGCCTGGGCTGCAAGGCCATCCGGGTCACCGAGCCCGACCAGCTGCTGCCCGCCTTCGAGGAGGCCAAGAAGCTGGCCGCCGAGTTCCGGGTGCCGGTCGTCGTCGAGGCGATCCTGGAGCGCATCACCAACATCTCGATGAGCGGCGCGGGCATCGACGCCGTCAACGAGTGGGAGGACATCGTGACCGAGCCCGGCCACGCGCCGACCGCGATCCGCCCGTTCGCGGCCAAGTAACCGCACGCAGCACCGCGAAGGGCCGGTCACCGCAGCACGCGGCGGCCGGCCCTCCCGGCGTGCCCGGCCACTGCCGCCGCATCCGGGCCCCTCCGTATGCCCAGCCCCCTGGCGTACCCCTCGTCATACCTGAGAGGTACGCGGCAGGTGCACTCCCGCGCGGGACGCGGACGACGTCCGGTGATCCATAACTTCGGTACCGGCAACACACGTTGCCCGTACGGAAGGACCAGCCGACACCATGACGCCCCGCCCCGGCACCCCCGCCCGCGCTCGAGCCCCGCGCACCTCCCGCCGGGGGCGGCTGCGCCGTACGCTGCTCGCCGCCCTGGTCGCCGGGTCGGTGGCCGTACCCGTGGTGGGCGCGGCAGGGGCGACGGAGGTGCCCGCCCCCGACCCCCGGGTGCTTGCCCCGCTGCACCGCGCGACGCCGGACGAGCTGGCCGGACGGTACGCCGCCCGGCGCGCCGACATCCACGCCGCCGCCCGCACCGCAGAGGCGCACGGAGCCCACAAGCGGGCCGCCGCTCTGCGCCGACTCGGCACGTACGAGCGGACGTTCCTCTCCTTCGACGGGCGCGACGGCGGGCGCACCGCCGAAGTCTTCGGCGACCTCGCACGGGCCGAACGGGTCGCCGTCCTGGTCCCCGGCGCCGACACCTCCGTGGACCACTACGACCGGCTGCGCCGCAGCGCCCAGGCGCTCCTGGACGAGCTGGGGGAGCGGGGCGCGGTCGTCGCCTGGGCCGGCTACCGCACTCCGGCCACCGTCAGCACGGACGCCGTGACCCCCGACCGGGCGGACACGGCGGCAGAGGAACTCAGCACCTTCGGCGCTCAGCTGGCGGGGATACGCCCCTCCGCCCGCGCCACCTACCTGTGCCACTCCTACGGCAGCGTCGTCTGCGCCCGCGCCGCCCGCGCCCTCCCCGCCGACCACCTCGTCCTGTACGGCAGCCCCGGAACCGGCGTACCCAGCGCCGCGGCGCTCGGCACCCGCGCCACCGTGTGGGCGGGCCGCGGCAGCGCCGACTGGATCGCCGACGTACCGCACGTCTCCCTCGAACTCCCGCTGCTCACCATCGGTTTCGGTGAGGACCCGATGAACCCGGCCTACGGGGCACGGCGCTTCGACGCGGGCGACAGCGACCACAGCGGCTACCTGAAACCGGGATCCGTCTCCCTGCGGAACATCGCCCGCATCGTCGACGGCTCCGCCGCCACCGGGGGCGGTCGTGCGTGACCCCCGCAGGGCCGTGCGCGCCCTGACCCGCCGTATCGACGCCGCCACCCCGCCGCGACGCGACCGCGGCATCGACGCCCTGCGCGCACTCGCCATCCTCGGTGTGGTCCTCGGCCACTGGCTGGTCACCGCTCTCGTCATCGACACCGGCACCGTCCACGGCACGAGCCCCCTGCACGAAATGCCCCAACTCGCTCCGGTGTCCTGGCTGTTGCAGACCCTTGCCGTCTTCTTCATGGTCGGCGGACATGTCGGCGCCCAGGGGTACGCCGCCGCGCGGGCCCGGGGCGACAGCTACCGGGACTGGCTGACGGCCAGGATGCTGAGGCTGTTGCGGCCGGTCGCCGCCGTCCTGCTCGTATGGGCCCTCGTCACCGCGGTTATGCTCATCGGCGGGGTCGCCTTCGACACCCTGAACACCCTCCTCAAGCTCGTGCTCTCCCCCCTCTGGTTCCTGCTGGTCTTCGCCGCGCTGACCGCCGCCACACCCCTGGTCGCCGGACTGCATCCGCTGTGGCCGCTGGCCGTCGTCCTGCACGTGGACCTGCTCCGCTTCGGCCTCGGCGGGCCCGACGGCCTCGGCTGGATCAACCTCGGCGCGGGCTGGCTCGTGCCGTACTGCCTGGGCGCCCTGTGGGCGGGCGGCGGACTGCAGACCCGGAAACTGCGCACCACCGGTCTGATCCTGCTGGCCGGCGGCGCGGCGGCCACGGCCGCGCTCGTCGCCTTCGCGGGCTACCCCGCCTCGATGGTCGGCGTCCCCGGCGCGGCTCTCTCCAACCTCAACCCGCCCACCCTCGCCGCCGTCACCTTCGGCGTCGCCCAGTGCGGGGCGGCCCTGCTCCTCCTCGGCCCGCTGCGCCGCGCCCTGCGGCGGCCCCTCGCCTGGGCCGCGGTCGCCCTGGTCAACCTCTCCGCGATGACCGTCTTCCTCTGGCACCAGACCGCGATGATGGCCGTCACCGCCCTCGGCCTCTTCGCAGGCCGCCCGCTGCCCGGACTGCACACCCCGCCCACCGACGCGTTCTGGGTACTCGCCAGGCTGGGCTGGCTGCCGGTCTTCGGGTGCGCGCTGCTGGTGTGCTGGACGGCGTTCCGGGCGTACGAGCAGGGAAGCGCCCGCACGCGGCCGGCGTCCGGCCGCCCCCGTCCGGCGGGCGGCCTGATCGTCCAGCAGGGACCTCCCGCCCGGGAGCCGGTGGACCGTCGTGCATAGGGTGACGTTCATGGGGGGAGCGAAGGCCGTGCGCCGGACGAAACAGCTGGTGGTGGCGGGAGCACGGCAGGTCCGCGAGGACCTGCTGACGCTGCGCGCCGACCCGATGCCAGGGATGCGGGACGGCTGGCCGCCCCTGCTGCCGCACGTCCTGGTGATGGCTTTCGCGGTGGCGATGCACTTCAGCACCTTCCTGAACCTCAAGGCCGACTTCCAGCTGGACGGCAGCGTCGCCACGGTGATCGCCGCCGTCCTGGCCGCGGCTCTGGCGGGGACGCTGAACCGGCCCGCGCTGTGCTGGTGGCTCATCACGGCCACCACGGTCGTCGGCGCACTGGTGGCGGGCGGCCCCGCTCGGGACGGCGCGCTCGCGCCGTGGACCGGCTCCGGCCTGATGGTGCACGCCACGGCGCTCTTCCTGCTGGCGCTGCGGGTCCGGGTGTGCTCCCTGGCGGTCGCGGTGGGGGTGGCGCTGGTGGCTGCCCTCGCGGTGCCGACACCGGCGGCCGGGCTCGACAGTCTCCCCCTGACGGTCCTCGGCGTCGCCGCGCTCGCCGGCGCCGCCCAGCGCCGCGCCAGGCTCGCCCGCAGCCGTCTCGTCGAGCAGGAGGGCCTGACCGCCGAGGAACGCGCCCGGCGCACCCTCCTCGAAGAGCGCAGCAGGATCGCCCGCGAACTGCACGACGTCGTCGCCCACCACATGTCGGTGATCTCCATCCAGGCCCAGGTCGCCCCGCACCTGGCCGAGAACCCCTCGCCCGAACTCCGCGAGAACCTGGCCGGTATCCGGCAGAACGCCGTCGAAGCACTCACCGAACTCCGCCGCGTACTGGGCGTGCTGCGGGAGGGCGACGCCTCCACCGGCTCCGGGGGGCAGGCCCCGCAGCCCACCCTCGAGAGGCTCGGCGACCTCCTTGCCAACGTCCGCGCCACCGGCCTGAGCGTCGAGGCGCAGACCACCGGCACGGCCGGCCGGCTCGCCCCGGGGGTCGAGCTCTCCGCGTACCGCATCGTGCAGGAAGCCCTGAGCAACGCCATGCGGCACGCCCCCGGCAGCTGCGTGCGCGTCACCGTCTCCCACCACCCCACCGCCCTCGCCCTGCGGGTGGTCAACACCGCCCCCGCCCGGCCCGTGGCCCCCTCGCCCGGGGCCGGGCACGGCCTGCTGGGCATGCGGGAGCGTGCCGCCATGCTCGGCGGTGAACTGACCGCAGGGCCGCTGTGCGACGGCGGTTACGAGGTGCTCGCCACCCTGCCCTTGACCGACCGCGTCTCCACCGACCCCCACGGGAGTGTCCGCACATGACGATCAGGGTGATGATCGCCGACGACCAGATGATGGTCCGCCAGGGCTTCACCGTCCTGCTCGACGCCGAACCCGACATGGAGGTCGTCGGGCAGGCGGTGAACGGGCGCGACGCCGTCGACAAGGCGGCGCAGCTGGACCCGGACGTCGTCCTGATGGACATCCGGATGCCCGAGCTGGGCGGCATCGACGCCACCCGCATCCTCATGGAACAGCCCGGCGCGCGCCTGAAGGTGCTCGTCCTGACGACCTTCGACCTCGACGAGTACGTGTACGAGGCGCTGCGGGCGGGCGCCTCCGGATTCCTCCTCAAGGACGCCTCCGCCGACGAACTGGCCCAAGCGGTAAGGGTGGTGGCGGCCGGGGACGCGCTGCTCGCCCCCAACCTCACCAAGCGGCTGATCGCCGAGTTCTCCCGGGTGAGCGGCACGGTGCGGCAACCGGTGCAGGGCCGGGTCAGGGACCTCACCGAACGGGAGACGGAAGTCCTGGCCCTGGTGGCGCAAGGGCTGTCCAATGCGGAGATAGCGGCGGAACTGCTGGTCGCGGAGCAGACGGTCAAGACGCACGTCAGCCGCATCCTGCAGAAACTCACCCTGCGGGACCGCACCCAGGCAGCGGTCTTCGCCTACGAGTCGGGCCTGGTCCGCCCCTCGGGGTACTGACCGGCCGGAGCCTCGCGGGGCGTGCACACAGGCCCAGGACCTCGCGGGGCATGCGAAAAGGGTGCGGAGCACGGGACCGTCCGTGCTCCGCACCCTTTACGCGTGCCGTAGGGGGAGGTGGATACCGCCCGGCGGCGCAAGCTGGGCGCGACAGGACGCCTCCGCCGCCGGGCGGAGACTGAAGGGGGAGACGAATGAGGCCGCGGTGGGGCGATGAGCGGTCGAAAGCCACTCCGCTCAGGTCACGGAGCAGCACCCGGCCGCCTTCACCACCGCACTGGCTCGCCGCCACCGCGGGCCTCGTTCGTGTCCGTACCGCCGGCCACCCCTCAATCGGGCCGTCGGTACGGACAGCGGCTGGGACCTGACCTCCCGTCAAATCCCGGCCGCGGTCTGGAAATCTGTGCCTCGGCCTACTTGTCGTCGCGCAGTTCGCGGACGGCCTCTTCGACGCGCTTGCCGTACTCCGGGTCCGCGGCGTGGAAGTGGGCGAGGTTCTTCTCGATCACGTCGTCGCGGGTGACCTGGGACAGGCCGCCGGCGATGTTGGCGATCAGGCGGGCCTGCTCGTCGGACGACATCAGGCGGTAGAGCTCACCGGCCTGGAAGAAGTGGTCGTCCTTGACGTGCTGGGTGGTGGTGTAGGTACCGGTCCAGCCGGTCAGCTCGGCCGGGGCGCCCAGCGGGGCGTCCGTCTGCGCCGGACCGTCGTACGAGTTGGGCTCGTAGTTCTTGTCGTGGCGCGAGCCGTAGCGGGTGGCGTAGGAGCCGTCGCGGCCGTAGTTGTCCGCGGGCGCGTTCTTCGGCGCGTTCACCGGCAGCTGGGTGTGGTTGACGCCCAGGCGGTAGCGGTGCGCGTCCGCGTAGGCGAACATGCGGCCCTGGAGCATCTTGTCCGGCGAGGCGGTGATGCCCGGGACGAAGTTGTTCGGGGAGAACGCGGCCTGCTCGACCTCGGCGAAGACGTTGTCCGGGTTGCGGTCCAGCACCAGCCGGCCCACCCGCTGCAGCGGGTAGTCCGCGTGCGGCCACACCTTCGTCACGTCGAACGGGTTGAAGCGGTAGTCCGCCGCCTCGGCCGCCGGCATGATCTGCACGTACAGGGTCCAGGACGGGTTCACCCCGCGCTCGATGGCCTGGAGCAGGTCCGTCTGGTGCGAGTTGGCGTCCTTGCCGACGATCTCCGCGGCCTGGTCGGACGAGAGCGAGCGGATGCCCTGGTTCGTCTTGAAGTGGTACTTGACGAAGAAGGCCTCGCCCAGGGCGTTCGTCCACTGGTAGGTGTGCGAGCCGTAGCCGTTCATGTGACGGTACGAGGCGGGGATGCCGCGGTCGCCCATCAGCCAGGTGATCTGGTGCGTCGCCTCGGGGGAGTGCGCCCAGAAGTCCCAGACGTTGTCCGGCTCCTGCTTGCCCGTGAAGGGGTCGCGCTTCTGCGAGTGGATGAAGTCGGGGAACTTGACCGGGTCCTTGATGAAGAACACCGGGGTGTTGTTGCCGACGAGGTCGTAGTTGCCCTCTTCGGTGTAGAACTTCAGCGCGAAACCGCGCGGGTCGCGGACCGCGTCCGCGCCGCCGAGGTTGTCCGCGACGGTGGAGAAGCGGATGAACGTCTCGGTGCGCTTGCCGACCTCGTTCAGGAAGTTCGCACGGGTGAAGCCGGTGACGTCGTCGGTGACCTCGAAGTAGCCGTACGCGCCGGAACCGCGGGCGTGGACGACGCGCTCCGGGATGCGCTCACGGTTGAACCGGGCGAGCTTCTCCAGCAGGTGCTGGTCCTGGAGGAGGAGCGGGCCACCGGCACCGGCGGAGGCGGAATTCTGGTTGTCGGCGACCGGGGCGCCTGACTCGGTCGTGAGCACACGCTTCAACATGGTGACCTTGGGACCTTCCTGCGGGATCTGCTGGCGGCGTGAGGAGCGTAAGTACGCGGAGAACGTGACGTCAACAGTTTGTTGAATTTAAGAGTGGAGCGGGGTGGCGCAAGAGTGGGACCCGGGCCGCGGCGGCGCCTGGGCGCGACAGGACAGGTGTCAGCGCCGCCGCAGCCCGGAGAATGAGGGCGGCTTCGTTGAAGAAGCCGCAGGTCAGGGCCTACGCCCCGACAGGTGTTGGACCTGCTCGCCGGACCGGCCCCGACGGGTGTCAGACCTGCTGGCCGGACAGCCGCTCGACCGCGCGGAGCAGCGCCGAGTGGTCCAGGCCGCCGTCGCCCTGGGCGCGCAGCGAGGCGACCAGCTGGGCGACGACCGCGCCGACGGGGAGCGCCGCACCGACATTGCGGGCGGCGTCGGTGACGATGCCCATGTCCTTGTGGTGCAGGTCGATCCGGAAGCCGGGCGCGAAGTCGCGCTTGAGGAAGTTGTCCTTCTTGCGGGTCAGGACGGTCGAGCCGGCCAGACCGCCGTTGAGGACGTCCAGGGCCGCGGCGAGGTCCACGCCGGACTTCTCCAGGAAGACCACGGCCTCGGCGCACGCCTGGATGTTGACCGCGACGATCAGCTGGTTGGCGGCCTTCACCGTCTGGCCCGAGCCGTGCGGCCCGCACAGCACGATGGTCTTGCCGAGGGCCTCGAGGACCGGCTTGGCGGAGTCGAAGTCCGCCTGCTCGCCGCCGACCATGATGGACAGCACGGCCTCGATCGCGCCGGCCTCGCCGCCGGAGACCGGGGCGTCCAGGACGCGCAGGCCCTTCTCGGCGGCGGCCTTCGCCAGGTCGATGGAGGTCTGCGGGGTGATCGAGGACATGTCGATCAGCAGCGCGCCCCGCTTCGCGTTCTCCAGGATGCCGTCCTCGCCGTAGGCGATGGCCTCCACCTGGGGCGACGCGGGCACCATCGTGACGATGACGTCGGCGTCCTTGACGGCCTCGGCGATCGAGCCCGCGCCCTTGCCGCCGGCGGCGACCAGGCGGTCGATCTTGGCCTGCTCCAGGGTGAACCCGGTGACGTCGTAACCGGCCTTCAGCAGGTTCTCGGACATGGGGGAGCCCATGATGCCGAGGCCGATGAAACCGATCTTGGGAAGCGTGCTCATACGGGTGCCTCTCTCAAAAACCTTGTCAAATACGTCAGTTGGCGGCGCGGAGCGGCTGCGGAAGCCACTCGAACGCGCCCGCGCTCGGGCGGTCGCCCGGCTTGTACTCCAGGCCGACCCAGCCCTGGTAGCCCGCCTTCTTCAGGCGGCCGAGCAGCTCGACGAAGTCGAGGTTCCCGGAGCCCGGCGCGCCGCGGCCCGGGTTGTCGGCGATCTGCACGTGGCCGGTCTTCTCCGCGTACGCGTCGATGACCTCGCCCAGGTCCTCGCCGTTCATCGACAGGTGGTACAGGTCGAGCAGGAACTTGGCGTTGCCCAGTCCCGTCGCCGCGTTCACCTTGTCGACGACCTCGATCGCGGACGGTGCGCTCACCAGCGGGTAGAGCGGTGACTCCGGCTTGTTCAGGGCCTCGACCAGGAGGATCGCCCCGACCCGGTCGGCCGCGCGGGCCGCCAGGACGAGGTTCTCCAGGGCGAGGGTGTCCTGGACCTGCGGGTCGACGCCCTCGATGCGGTTGCCGTAGAGCGCGTTGAGCGCCTTGCAGCCGACCGAGGCGGCGAAGTCGGCCGCCACGTCGATGTTGGCGCGGAAGCGGTCCGACTCGTCGCCGGGGACCGACAGTGCGCCGCGGTCCGGTCCTGGAAGCTGCCCTGCGTAGAAGTTCAGGCCCACCAGCTGGGTGCCGGCGTCGTCGAGCGCCTTCTTCAGGGCGTCGAGCTCGGCCTGGTCGGGGGTGGGGGTCTCGATCCATGGCCACCACAGCTCGACCGCCGTGAAGCCCGCCGCGGCTGCTGCCGCGGGACGCTCCAGGAGCGGGAGTTCCGTGAAGAGGATCGAGAGGTTCACATCGAAGCGCTGGTCCGTGTAGCCCATAAGGCGTTCGGCGCTCCTTCCGTATTGCGGAAGTTATTTTCTGCTTGATGGAAGGTTGCAACTGGAGCTTCGCACTTGTCAAGAGGGGCTGCCGGATTTCGTCTCCCGCCCGCTAGGTTGAGCGCGTGCGATTGAGAGTGGAGTTCACGACCGAGCCCTTCGATCTCGACGAGGCGCCCCCGCATGCGGTAGCCGCCCGCGAGGTGATCCAGGCGGCCGGGCTGGACGCGGTGGACGTGGGCCCCTTCGGCAATACCGCCGAAGGCGGCGCGGACGCGGTGCTCACCGCGGTCGACGCCCTGCTGCGCAAGTCCCTCGCCGCCGGCGCCACCCGGGTTTCGTTGCAGGTCAACGTGATCGGCGAGGCCGCCGACGGCGACGGGAACGGCGAGGCCGCCGGCAGTGACGAGAACGGGGAGGCTGGTACATGACGGAGCCCGGGGACCACCCGCTGGTCACGGCGGTCAAGCCGCTCGTCGACGCCATGGGGGCCGAGCTGATGGAGCCGGGCAGGGCCGGGCGCGACGACGTGGTGCTCGCCTGGGAGGGCGAGGACGTCGTCGCCGTACGGCTGCCCCAGCTCTCCGACTCCCTGGATCACATCCTGGCCGCCCTGGAGCGCGGGCACGGCATGCCGCTCGCCGAGCTGGACCGCAAGTCCAAGCAGTCGGTCGTACGGACCCTGGAGGCGCGCGGCGCCTTCTCGGTGCGGCACGGGGTGGAGACGGTGGCGGGGGCGCTCGGCGTGTCCCGCTTCACCGTCTACAACTACCTGAACAGGGAAAACGCCGCCAAGGGGGACTAGTCGCCCCGCCCGCGGGCCTTCATGCGGGGTGAGGTGACCCCCATTTGATCGATCATTTTGAGCCGCCGCCGTCCCCCCAAGGGGACGGCGGCTTTTGTGTTCGCGAAGTTTCAACAAACTGTTGACGTCCAGTTGTTGAGAGCGTTAGCTATGCGCAGCCCGTCCAGCACAAGGCCACGGAGGCTCCCGTGACTTCGGTCCAGACACCGGGCCTTTCCCGGTTCAACACCCTCCCCGCGAGTGAGGCCCAGGCCGCGCTCCACGAGGTGTGCGCCAGCTCGGCGTGGGGGAGCAGGCTTCTCGCCCAGCGCCCGTACGCCTCCGCGGAAGAGCTGTTCCTCGCCAGTGACGCCGCCCTCGCGGAGCTCACCGCCGAGGACCTCTCCGAAGCAATGGCGGGACACCCGCCGATCGGCCGCCCGAAGCCCGGGGACCCGACCTCCTCCCGCGAACAGCGGGGCATGGCCGGCGCCTCCGAGGAACTCAAGGCCGAGATGCTCGAACTGAACCTGGCCTACCAGGAGAAATTCGGGCATGTCTTCCTGATCTGCGCCACCGGTGCCACCGGGGAGCAGATGCGCGACGCGGTGCGTGAGCGGAGCGGGAACTCGCCCGAGGCGGAGCGGGAGATCGTCCGCACCGAACTGGGCAAGATCAACCGCATCCGGCTGACCCGCTTCGTGGAATCGGAAGAAGAGAACTGATGAGTACTGCCACCACCGCCTCGGTGTCCACGCACATCCTGGACACCAGCGTCGGCCGCCCCGCAGAAGGCGTCGCCATCTCGCTCAGCGCCCGCAGCGGCGCCGCGGCGCAATGGGTCGCACTCGGCGGTTCGCAGACCGACGCGGACGGGCGCTGCAAGGACCTCCCGGCCCTGCCGGAGGGCACGACCCACGTCCGGCTCGACTTCGAGACCGAGACCTACTTTTCGAACAAGCACAGCGTACGCAAGAGCAAGACCGAAGCCGAGGCTCAGCAGGACGCCCCCCGCGCAAGGGACAGCGGCGCGTTCTTCCCGGAAGTGGCGATCACCTTCGCCGTCGTACCGGGCGAACACTTCCACGTACCGCTGCTGCTCAACCCGTTCGGCTACTCCGTATATCGAGGGAGCTAGCACTGATGCCCACCATTCTCGGCCAGAACCAGTACGGCAAAGCAGAGAACCGCGTCGTCAAGATCACGCGGGACGGCGACACCCACCACATCAAGGACCTGAACGTCTCGGTCGCCCTCTCCGGCGACATGGACGACGTGCACTACTCAGGATCGAACGCGAACGTCCTGCCGACGGACACCACCAAGAACACGGTGTACGCCTTCGCCAAGGAGTACGGCATCGAGTCCGCCGAGCAGTTCGGCATCCACCTCGCCCGGCACTTCGTGACCTCGCAGGAGCCCATCGAGCGGGCGCGCATCCGGATCGAGGAGTACTCCTGGGAGCGCATCGCCACCTCGGACAACAACTCCAAGTTCATCGGCTCCGACGAGGTCAACCACTCCTTCGCCCGCAAGGGCCAGGAGCTGCGCACCACCCAGATCACCTTCGACGGGACGAACTGGGAGATCATCTCCGGGCTCAAGGACCTGACGGTGATGAACTCCACCAACTCGGAGTTCTGGGGTTACGTCAAGGACAAGTACACGACGCTCAAGGAGGCGTACGACCGCATCCTGTGCACCGACGTGTCCGCCGCCTGGCGTTACAACTGGACCAGCGACGACCAGCGGATGCCCAACTGGGAGAAGTCGTACGAGCAGGCCAAGAAGCACATCCTCCAGGCGTTCGCCGAGACGTACTCCCTCTCGCTCCAGCAGACGCTGTACCAGATGGGTTCGCGGGTCATCAACAGCCGTAGCGAGGTCGACGAGATCCGCTTCTCGCTGCCCAACAACCACCACTTCCTGGTCGACCTCGAACCGTTCGGGCTGAAGAACGACAACGAGGTCTATTTCGCCGCCGACCGCCCGTACGGCCTCATCGAGGCCACCATCCTCCGGGACGGAGTCGAGCCGCAGATCCCGGTCGACATGACCAACCTCTGACGCGGTCACGTCCGCGCCGCTCTCCTGCCCGCAGCAGGGGGCGGCGCCGGCGGACCGGAGGGAACGAACATCCATGGCACAGCCAGCAAAGGGGCCGGCAGCAGAAGGCCCGTGTTCCACCCGCACGGAGGAGAGCACTCCTGCCGGGAAGCCGGTCGACCTCCTCGACCCCGTGCACCCGGTGGACGAGAAGCTCCCCGCCAAGCGGCTCGTCCCCGCCGCGCTCCAGCACATCGCCGCCATGTACGCGGGCGTCGTCACCCCTCCGCTCATCATCGGACAGGCCTGCGGCCTGGACGCCGCCGGAATGACCCGGCTGATCGCCGCGAGCCTGCTGATCGCCGGACTCGCCACGATCCTGCAGACCATCGGCCTGACGCAGTTCGCCGGGAACCGGCTGCCCTTCGTCAACGCCGCCTCCTCCGCCGGCATCGCGCCGATGCTGGCCATCGCCGAGACCAGCGCGCCCGGACACCAGCTCCCCGCCATCTACGGCGCGGTGATGGTCGCCGGAGTGTTCTGCCTCGCCGTCGGCCCGTTCTTCGGCAGGCTGCTGCGCTTCTTCCCGCCGCTGGTCACCGGCGTCGTGATCACCCTGATCGGCGTCACGCTGATGCCCGTCCCGGTCTCCTGGGCCCAGGGCGGCGACAAGGAAGCCGCCGACTTCGGCGACATGAAATACCTGGCGCTCGCCGCCTTCACCCTGGGCGTCATCCTGCTCATCCAGCGGTTCGGCAAGGGTTTCGTCAAGCAGGTGGCCCTGCTCTTCGGCATGCTGATCGGCACGCTGGCCGCCATCCCCTTCGGCCTGGCCGACTTCAGCGGGCTGAAGGAAGCCCCGATCGCCGCGCTGCCCACGCCCTTCGCCTTCGGCGCCCCCGAGTTCCAGCCCGCCGCGATCCTCTCGCTGTGCATCGTGATGCTGGTCCTGATGACCGAGTCCTCGGCCGGGATGCTCGCCCTCGGCAAGATCTGCGAACGCGACTGCGACGGGCGGACCCTCACCCGGGGCCTGCGCACCGACGGCATCGCCACCCTGGTGGGCCCCGTCTTCGGCGGCTTCCCGACCAGCGCCTTCGCCCAGAACGTCGGCGTGGTCACCCTCACCCGGGTGCGCAGCCGGTACGTCGTCGCCGTCGCGGGCGGCGCCCTGCTCTTCCTCGGCGCCTTCCCCGTCCTCGGCGCGGTTGTCTCGATGGTCCCGATGCCCGTCCTCGGCGGCGCCGGCATCGTCCTCTTCGGCTCGATCGCGGTCAGCGGCATCCGTACCCTCTCCGAGGCCGGACTCGACGACAGCTCGAACATCATCCTCGTGGCGGTGGCGCTCGGCGCGGGCATCACCCCGCTCGCCGCGCCCACCTTCTACGCGGACTTCCCGGCCTGGGCACAGACCGTCCTGGGCTCCGGCATCAGCGCCGGCGCACTGGTCGCGGTCCTGCTCAACCTGTTCTTCCACCATCTCGGCACCCGCGAGCGGCGCACTCCAGCGACGCCCGTGGCACTCAAATCCTCCTAGGGTCCTGCCGTGCCCGATAAAAACAGAGGTAAAGGAAACACCATGGCAGCACCGGCAGCAGAAGTTTCGCGCATCGTCATCGAGAACTGCGCGATCGCGACAGTCGACGCCAACGACACCGAGTACGCGTCGGGCCACGTCGTCGTCGCGGGCAACCGGATCGAGTCCATCGGAGCGGGCGCGGCGCCCGCAGGCCTGGAAAACGTGGTCCGCCGCATCGACGGCACCGGCCACCTCGTCACCCCCGGCCTGGTCAACACGCACCACCACTTCTACCAGTGGATCACCCGGGGCCTGGCCACCGACCACAACCTGTTCAACTGGCTCGTCGCCCTGTACCCGACCTGGGCGCGGATCGACGAGCAGATGGTGACGGCGGCCGCCCGGGGCTCCCTGGCCATGATGGCCCGCGGCGGTGTCACCACCGCCATGGACCACCACTACGTCTTCCCGAAGAACTCGGGCGACCTCTCCACCGCCATCGTCACCGCGGCCCGCGACATGGGTGTGCGCTTCACGCTGGCCCGCGGCTCCATGGACCGCAGCGAGAAGGACGGCGGACTGCCGCCGGACTTCGCGGTGGAGACCCTGGAAGGCGCGCTCGCCGCCACCGAGGCGACCGTCGACCAGCACCACGACGCCTCCTTCGACTCGATGACCCAGATCGCGGTCGCCCCGTGCTCGCCGTTCTCCGTGTCGACCGAACTCATGAAGCAGGGCGCCGAGCTGGCGCGCCGCAAGGGAGTACGGCTGCACACCCACGGCAGCGAGACGGTCGAGGAGGAGAAGTTCTGCCACGAGCTGTTCGGCATGGGCCCCACCGACTACTTCGAGTCGACGGGCTGGCTCGGCAGCGACGTGTGGATGGCGCACTGCGTCCACATGAACGACTCCGACATCGCCGCCTTCGCCCGCACCGGCACCGGCGTCGCCCACTGCCCCTCCTCCAACGCGCGCCTCGCCGCGGGCATCGCCCGGGTCCCCGACATGCTGAAGGCCGGCGTACCGGTCGGCCTCGGTGTCGACGGCACCGCCTCCAACGAGTCCGGTGAGCTGCACACCGAGCTGCGCAACGCGCTCCTGATCAACCGCCTCAACACCGAGCACCGCGAGAGCGCGCTCAACGCCCGCCAGGCGCTGCGCCTGGGCACCTACGGAGGAGCCCAGGTCCTGGGCCGCGCGGAGCAGATCGGCTCGCTCGAAGCCGGCAAGCTCGCAGACCTGGTGATGTGGAAGATCGACGGCCTCGGCCACTCCACCATCGCCGACCCGGTCACCGCCATCGTCTTCGGCGCGGCGGCACCGGTCACCCTGTCACTCGTCAACGGCCGGCCCGTCGTCGAGGGCAACCACCTGATCACGGTGGACGAGGACGCCATCGCCCGCAGTGCGCGGGACGAGTCCCAGCGGCTCGCGCGGATCGCCGCGCAGCCCCGCTGAGCGGCACCTCGTACACCCAAGCCCCCCGAGTTCTCGTCGGGGGCAGAGAATTCCGGCCGGGAGGGACGGCTCCCGGCCGGAACTGAGCAGCCGAGCGGGCTGCTCAGGAGCCGTTCCCGGGGGCGTGGCCCAATACCTCACGCCCCCGGGGCGGTCCGGCGTACCCGGGCGACGGCACAAGACAGCACCTTCCGCACCCCCCCCTGAGCACCACCAGCACTTGCACATACGCACCACCTCCCTGAATCACGTGCCAACGACGGCACTGGAAACGACAGGAGGACGCTGTGGCCAAGACGCCCAGGTTCACCGCGCAAGGCTCTTCGACGGACGGCACCGACGAGGAGAAGCCCACTTCCGAGAACACCACGCCCGATTCGGCGGCCCCCGCCGGGAAACACCCGGTCGACCAGGGGATGCCACCCCTGAAACTCGCCACGACCGGCCTCCAGCACGTCGCCGCCATGTACGCGGGCGTCGTCGCACCACCCCTGATCGTCGGCGCCGCCGTGGGCCTGTCCGGCAAGGAACTCACCTTCCTCACCGGCGCGAGCCTCTTCATGGCCGGCCTCGCCACCCTCCTCCAGACGCTCGGCGTCTGGAACATCGGCGCCCGGCTCCCCTTCGTCAACGGCGTCACCTTCGCCGGTGTCGCCCCGATGCTGGCCATCGCGGACGGCCAGTCCAAGGAGGACGCGCTCCCGGTCATCTTCGGCGCGATCATCGTCGCGGGAGCGATCGGCTTCATAGCCGCCCCCTTCTTCTCCAAACTGGTCCGCTTCTTCCCGCCGGTGGTCACCGGCACGGTCATCACCCTGATCGGCGTCTCGCTCCTGCCCGTCGCCTTCGGCTGGGCGCAGGGCCCCAACCCCAAGGCGGCGGACTACGGTTCGACGACCTTCCTCGGCCTCGCCGGCATCACCCTGGTGGTCGTCCTGCTGCTGCGCCGCTTCACCCGCGGCTTCGTCAAGCAGATCGCCGTACTCCTCGGCCTGGTCATCGGCACGCTCATCGCGATCCCGTTCGGCGTCACCGACTTCTCGCCGGTCACCGAGGCGAGCATCGTCGGCTTCCCCACGCCGTTCCACTTCGGCGCACCGCAGTTCGTGGCCGCCGCGATCATCTCCATGTGCGTGGTCATGCTGGTCTCGATGACCGAGTCGACGGCCGACATGCTGGCCCTCGGTGAAATCGTCGAGCGCCCCGCCGACGAGAAGACCATCGCCGCGGGACTGCGCGCCGACGCCCTCGGCTCGGCGGTCAGCCCGCTGTTCAACGGCTTCATGTGCAGCGCCTTCGCCCAGAACATCGGCCTGGTCGCGATGACCAGGATCCGCAGCCGGTTCGTGGTCGCGGCCGGTGGCGGCTTCCTGATCCTGATGGGCCTGTGCCCGATCGCCGCCTCACTGATCGCGGTCGTCCCGCGCCCGGTGCTCGGCGGCGCCGGCATCGTGCTCTTCGGTTCGGTCGCGGCCAGCGGCATCCAGACCCTCGTCAAGGCGGGCCTGGAGAAGGACAACAACGTCCTGATCGTCGCCGTCTCCCTCGCGGTCGGCATCATCCCGATCGCCGCCCCGACCTTCTACCACCACTTCCCGGAGACCGCGAAGATCATCCTGGACTCCGGCATCTCCACCGGCTGCCTCGCGGCCGTCGTCCTCAACCTCGTCTTCAACCACATCGGCACGCGCGCCGACGACGACGAGGTGACGGCCCCGATGGAGCCGGGCGAGGAGATGACCCACCGCGGCGACAAGCCGGTGGCCGCGGCCCACTGAGTGACCCGTACGAAAACAGGAGGCCGGTCCCGGGCGCACTTTCGCGAGCCCCGGGGCCGGCCGCCGGTGCGTGTCGGCCGCACTGCGCACACCGGAGTCCGCCCCGCACCCGACCCGGTAGTACGGGGGCACCCCCTGTACCGTCGGTGTCATGGAAGATCACTCCGTCGTCGACGTGGGCGGCGTACGCATGGCGTACCGCTCCTGGGGCGACCAGCACGGCGCCCCCGTCATCCTGCTCCACGGGCTCGGCAGCTCCGCCCTGAGCTGGGAGAAGGCCGGGCAGGCGCTCGGTGAGGAATGGCGGGTGTACGCACTCGACCTGCGCGGCCACGGCGAGAGCGACTGGCCGGACGAGTACGCGTTCGAGCAGATGCGGGACGACGTGCTCGGCTTCATCGAGGAGTCGAAGATCGACCGCGCGGGTGTGGTCGGTCACGGCATGGGCGGGGTCGTCGCCTACCTGCTGGCCCAGGACCATCCGGACCGGGTGGAGCGCCTCGTACTGGAGGACACGCCGCCCCCGTTCGCCGACGCCCAGGACGTGCTCCCGGGCGACGGCCCCGTCGACTACGACGAGAACGCGGTCCCGGAGATCCAGGCCCAGCTGGCCGACCCGCCGTCCGACTGGCTGGAGCGGCTCGGCGAGATCGTCGCCCCCACCCTGATGATCACGGGCGGGCACGACAGCGAGATGGACCAGTCCCAGCTGCCGGAGATGGCCGACCTCATCCCGGACTGTGCACAGATCTCGCTGCCGGGCGGCCACCGCATGCACGAGCGGAGCCCGCAGCAGTTTGCGGACAAGGTGAGCGACTTCTTCAGCAGCTGAGACGCCCGGCGGGCGAGCGCGTGTCCGGGGGCCCGGGGGCCCGGTTCAGCCGTCGAGCCAGTCGCCGTCCAGGGCGGTCGGCACATGGCCCAGGCTGTTCCACAGGAAGTGCGGGTGTGCGGCACCGAACAGGTACATGAGCAGGACGGTGTTCTCCCGCCAGCCGGGAGCACCGCCCATGTTCAGCGTGTGGTAGAACTCCGCACCGACCTGGCCCGAGTCGTGCTGGATCTGCTCGACGGCCTTCGCGAAGCGCTCACCGCGTACCTCACGTCCGCCCTGCGGGTCGCTGTCACCCCATGCGTCGCCGTCACCCCGTTCGTCGCCGTGCGTCAGCGAGGCCTCGATCGCCGCGACATAGGTCCTGCGCAGGATTTCCCAGGTGGTGTCGGTGTCACCACGCCATTCGCCGTGCAGCGCCTCGAAGCCGGCGAGCTCCTCGTGGAACAGCTCCCACGCCGGTGGGCACTGGCTCCGGCACCGCTCGGAGAGTTCCGCGGCCCGCGCACCCAGCTCGCGCACGGTGGGCCGCGGGCCGGTGCGCAGGGAGATTCCCGAGGTGAGCAGTCCGGTGCAGGGGTTGGGCCGGAGCCGGCACAGCACGCAGTCCTCGACCGGGGGCAGCACTTCGGGAATGCCGTCGAACCACAGGCCGTGCCGGCCGTTCAGCCCCATCCAGACCGCGGTGGCCCCCACCAGGTTGACGTTCCACAGCACGCCGCGCGACTCCGGCATGCACGCGTACTTGACCAGCGCGACGACGCTCGCGGCCAGCATGGTCTTGTCGTGGGCGGGCATGTCCGCCAGCCAGAAGTTGTTGATCTCCCCGGAGGCGGCGTCGGCCCTGACGTCGACCATGTCGTCGATCATGCGGGACATGACGAGGATGGCGAGGTTCTCCTCCAGCCAGAGCTGGTCGTCGGGGGAGACGTGCCACCACAGGCAGTCCATCGTCTGGAGCATGCAGTACGTGCTCCGGTCCAGGGGGGTGGACTGCGGGAGCGTGACCTCGCCCTTGCGGTGCAGCCCTATCCAGTACTCGTCCACCGCCCGCTTGTAGTTGATGAAGATCCCGCTGACCAGCGCGCGGGCCCCGTTGATGTCGAAGTTCTCGGCGAGGCCCGCACGGACGGCCCGGGTGGTCGCGGAGATGTCCAGGGCCATCCCGGTGCGCTTGTACTCGGGGAAGGTGAGGATGTCGTCCTCGTACCGGTACCTGAGCGCGCGTCCGGTGTCGGCGTCCTGGAGCGCCCGGTTCCAGACCCAGCCGCCGGTCAGTACGCAGTCGAGCTCCTGCCGGTAGGGCCAGGTCTTCACGGCCAGGGGCTGCCCGTCGCTCCTGCGGAAGGCGTAGTCGCCGATCCGGCGCGGCGGCGGGACCGGCAGCCGGGAACAGAGGAGGCAGGTGCACGGCATGTCCCCGCCGGGGGCGGGGGCGGACCGCGGAGCGCCCTCCGCCCGCTCGCGCCAGGCACCCTCCAGCATCTCGCTGACCAGCCTGCACAGCTTGATGTCGGGCTCCAGGGCCGGGAACGCCTCCCGCACGACGGCGAGTTCGGCATCCAGCTCCCGCAGCCGTGCGGCGCCCGGGCCGTCCGGGGCGGGGAACTCCCTGGGGGGCAGGGTGAGGGCTCCGTCCAGCCGGAGCGCCGTGTCGCCCGGTCGCGGCGCTTCGTCGCGGGTGAGGCCGGCGAGGCGCGCGGCCCCGGCCGTCTCGCGGCGCACGTACTCTGCGGAGCGGTGCTTGACGTTCGCCCTGATCGTGCCGGCGAGTTCTTCGCTGATGCTGGCTGAGCTGATCCTGTCTGGTTCCACGCTCATGACTCCCTGTGTCCCGTGGCCACCGTGGCCCCCAACTCCTCCGCCCCACAGGCCAGTTGCGGGGAATCCGGGGTGGATTTCTGGCCGCTGTCGACACCCGCTCACAGGATGTCCGTATGCCGAGAAGAACAAACGTTCCCGGCCTCGGGCGTTGATGGGAGATGTTTAGTGCCACGAAAGGGTGCTCTTCGGCGGCGTCGCGTCGTACCGCCCGGCCGCCGCCGGTCGCGGTCGAGGCCGTGGCGACAGCCTTCGCCGCTGCTCAGGGCCGTGTCGCGGGGCGGCCCCGCCCGTCGTCGCCGTGGCGCGGGGGTGGGGCCGTGCGGCCCGGGGTGGGGCGGTGCGGGAAGGCCTCGGGGGCCCTGGCGTGTCCTCGTACGAGCCAACGCGTTCGAGATGATGTTCGAGATTGAGCCATGACCGGCCTCTTGTACGGGGCGGGAGTCCATGGCATACAGGTCTGGACCATTGCTCTCCTTCCTCCCCCCCCCACGGATGAGAGGTCCAGTCGTGCAACGCCCCACCGTGTACGCCGCGTTGACCTGTAGTGCCCTCCTGCTGACCGTGACCGCGTGCGGCGGAGCCGAGGCGCGTGCCCCGCTCGACCGCAGCAAACCCACCACGCCCGGCGGGGTCACCGCCCAGGCGGGCAGTGCCACCTCCGTCCACGTCATGTGGAGCCCCGCGGCGGACGACCGGGGAGTGGCCGCCTACGAGGTGTACGAGAAGGGCGCGCGGGTCGAGTCGGTCGCCGCGCCGGACACCATGGTCGATGTGGAGCGGCTCGCCCCGTCGAAGGCGTACTCCTTCACCGTCCGGGCCCGCGACCTCGCCGGGAACCTCTCCGCGCCGTCCGCCGCCGTCACGGCTCGCACCCCGGCCGCCGCCCCCGACGACCGCACGCCGCCGACCACCCCCGCCGGGCTGCGCGGGAAGGTGGCCGGGACCGGTGCGGTGACCCTGAGCTGGGGGCGGGCCACGGACGCGGGCGGCGTCACCGCGTACGACGTCTACCAGGAGGGCTCCCGCATCCACAGCGTGCGCGGCACCGAAACCGCCACCCGCGTCGGCGGTCTGCGCCCGGGCACCGTCTACACCTTCACGGTCCGGGCGCGCGACGCCGCAGAGAACTCCTCCCCGGACAGCGGCTCCGTCGACCTGACCACGGCTCCGGCCCCGGGACAGGGCCCTTCCACCGCCCCGACAGAGCTGACGGCCGCCGCCCGTACCGCCGGCACGGGCGAGCGCACCGTCGTGCTGAGCTGGACCCCGCCCCGCACCGGTGGCGACGTACGGGAGTACCAGCTGTACCTGAACGGCAGGTTCGCCACCACCATCGCCTGGGGCGCGGCCCCGCCGCCGGGCCCCGCCACGTACACCTTCACCGTCACAGAACCGCCGGGCACCCGCTACAGCGTCAAACTGCGCGCGAAACTGCCGGACGGAAAGTGGGGCGACTTCTCGGCGGCCCGGACGGTGACGACCGCGCGCTGAGACCCTACGGCCGGCGCCCCAACGCCCGGCCCCCGAACGCCCCGCCACCGTCCGCCGTCCGCCACCACTCGGCCAGGTCCGCCCCGGACATGGCGTGCCAGGCAGGCGTCGACTGCACCAGCGCCCGGCCCAGCGTCCGCCCCAGCTCCACCATCGTGTGGCCGGCCGGGGTGCGCTCCGCGTCGTAGGCGGACAGCGCCCCGGCCCAGGTGGCGGACGCGGTCAGCGCCGACTGGAGGGCCGCCGCGTCCTGGAGGGCTTTGACCGCGCCCGCACCGGTGTGCGGGCGGGCCACCGTCGCCGCGTCGCCGACCAGGGCCAGGCGGTCGGTGGCGCAGTGGGGCGCGGTGAAGTCGTACAGGGGCTGGACGAAGCGCTCGGCGGGCGGCGTTACTTCCAGCAGGGAGGCGAAGAACGGCGGGAGCCGGTGCCGCGCCAGCCGGGCCAGGTGGTCCGCGAGGGCAGGAGCCGGACCGCGCCCGCCGTCCGGCGGGACGCACAGGCCGATGGGCGGGGTGGTGTAACAGACCCAGTTCACCCGGTGGCCGCCCGCACCGTCCGAAATGCGGTAGACGACGACGTGGCCGCCTTCGAAGACCACGTACGCGCACTGGTCGGCGGGCCACCGGGGGGCGTCGGGGAGCCCGGCCTCCGGACAGGCGCCCCGCCAGGCCAGGTAGCCCGCGTACCGGGGAGCGGCGTCCGGGCAGGCCGCCGTCCGGACCAGGGAGCGGTAGCCGTCCGCGCCGACCGCGACGTCGTACTCCTCGCCGTCGAGTTCGACGCCCCGGGTGGTGAGCCGCAGCTGCTTCACCGCAGTCCCGGTGCGGAAGTCCACCGACGCGGGGACCCTGGCGCGCAGCTCGCGCCAGAGCGGACCCCAGTTGTACGTGCGGAAGGCGAACGGCATCGCGGCCAGCGGACGGCCGAGGGGCGAGGGGTGCGCGTCGTCCCGTACGTACCACTGGCGGTGGGTCAGCTGCACCCACGGCATTCCCGCGTCCAGGAAACCGGCCGCCTCCAGTTCCGCGTACCGGGCGTCGTGCATCGCCACGCCGACGCCCCGGTCCGCCAGCCTTCCATCGGTGCGCTCGTACACGGTGACCTCTTCGGCGCCGCCCCGGTGGGCGGCGAGGGCCGCAGCACAGCCCGCCACCGATCCGCCCACCACAGCGACCCTGCCTCCATCGACCATGCGCTCATTGTGCGGGGGAGCGCAGGCGCGGGTGGCGGGTTACGGGAGGCTGGTCAGCCGGTGGTGCTCCGTCTCGTCCACCTGTTCGCCGGAGGACGGCAGCAGCTGGGGGACGCCGTCGACGATCGGATAGCGGCGGTGCAGGCGGGGGTTGTACAGGACGTCCTCCGCCGGCAGGAGGGTGAGGGGGCCCTTGTCCAGCGGGCAGGCGAGGATGCGCAGGAGCGGGTCAGCGGGATTCATGGCTCAGTTCCTTTTCGGGGACGGGGCGGTCGGTGGTGGAGGGGAGGGCGAGCAGGACGGCGACCGCCAGGACCGCGCCCGCCACCCGGAGCGCGAGGCGCAGCGGGTCGTCCGGAAGGCTCTCCCCGAAGGCGAGGCTGCCGAGGGTCGCGGTGTACAGGCAGGAGGTGGTCGTGCACACCGGAACGACGAGCGAGGCGCGGCAGCGTTGCAGCGCGGTCTGGGAGAGGACGAGGCCGGTCGCGCCCGTGACGAGCAGCAGATAGGGGTACGGGGAGGAGAGGACGGCGGTGAGGGTGCCCGGCAGGTCGTGGGCGTCCAGGTGGGCGGAGACGCCCTTGATGGCGAGGGAACTGACCCCGTAGACCAGGCCGACGGCCACCCCGTACGGAACACCGCTGGTGGGGCGGCCCGATTTCCGTGCGTGCCGGGGCCCGGCGGCGGTCCGCCTGCGGGTGTCCCGGCGGTCGGCGGCCACGTACACCCAGACACCGGCGCCCAGCGAGACCCCGCTGAGCAGCAGGATCAACGCGGGCGGCGAGTAGGTGCCGATCGGCTCCGAACCGTCGTTCAGCGACAGGACGACCATCAGCAGGGCCGCCACGATCGCCGCCATGGCCCAGCGCTCGCGGCCCGAGGTGCGCTCGCCCAGCGCGCGGGAGGAGAACAGCAGGAGCAGCACGAGACCGGAGATGAACAGGGCCTGGGCCACGGTCATCGGCAGGGTGCGGTAGACGACCAGCTGTGCCACGAACCCGCCTGCCAGGGCGAGCGAACCGCCGATCCACAGCGGGCTGCCCACCAGCAGCCGGACCGCGCGGGCCGGACGCCGGATGTCGAGCCCCGGCAGGCTCGTCAGGGCCCGCTTCTCCAGGACGAAGCCGCCGCTGTAGAGGACGTTCGCGAGCAGCGCCGCCACGACGCCCCACCACATCACCCGCTCCGGTCGCCGTCGGGGGTACGCGTGCCGGGCTCGCGCCGGCGGCGGGCGTGGACGAGGAGGATCGACGCGGCGGAGGGGGTGGCACAGGCGAGCCTGTCGAGCCCGCGCAGCGGACGCGGAACACCGTGGAAGGGTGCGCCCGCGATCCGTACGACGTCGAAACCGGACGCCGTGAGGAACTCGCGCAGCGCGCGCGCCGTGTAGAGCCGGAGGTGTCCGACGACCTCGCGGCCGGGGCGGCCGTGGATGCCGCGCAGACTCACCTCCGAGAAGACGGGCTGCACTCCGGCGAGCAGGAGCGCCCGGTTGTACCAGGCGGCCAGGTTGGGCGTGGAGAGCATCAGATGGCCGCCGGGAGCGAGCACCCGGCGGATCTCGTCGAGGGCGCTGTCCGGGTCGACGAGGTGCTCGACGACCTCGCTGAACAGGACGGCGTCGGCGGCGCCGTCTGCGAACGGCAGTCCCCCGTCGGTGAGTTCGCCCCGTACGGCGTGCAGTTCGCCGGGTGCGGAGGCGAAGGCGGCGCTCGCCCGCCGCAGCGCGTCCTGCGACCAGTCGACGCCGACGATGCGGTGCCCGGTGAGGAACGGAGCGGCGGTGACGGCCGCCCTGCCGTCGCCGCAGCCGATGTCGAGGACGGTGGCGCCCGAGGTGCCGGCCAGGGCACCGGCCAGCATCCTGGCCTGCCGGATGCTGCGGGCGTCGCCGGAGGCCACCGGGACGGCGGGGTTCTCGTAGAAGTCACGGAGGCGGGCGGGGCGGGCGGGGGTGCCGGGTGCCGGTGCGGGCTCGGTGGCGGGTGCGGACGCGGGCTCGGGTGCGGGTGCGGGTGTGGTGCCGGGTGCGGGGGGTGTCGCGGGCTCGGGTGTGGTGCCGGACGCGGTGCCGGGTGCTGCGGGCTCGGCCGCGGGCCCGGTCGTGGTGTTGGCGTCGGGCCCGGTCGTGTCATCGGTCGTGGCCTTCACGAGGAACGACCCTCCTCGGCAGTGGAGTTGAGGTGCTTTTCGAAGAGGTCGCGCAGGTGCTCGCCGTCCTGGGGGCCGAGGAGGGCCCCCGACCAGCGCAGGGCGAGGTGCAGCCGGCCGTGGGTGCTGGCGGTGGTCACGGTCAGGCCGCGCGGCATCCGCGCGGGCGCGGAGAACCACACGGCGGTCGCCCGCCCCACCCCGTCGCCGAAGTCCATCGGATAGGGGACCCGGCCGATGTTGCTGAGCAGGGTGGTCGACGTCCACGGCGCGAGGGCGCGGCGGATCTGCCGGGTGAGGCCCGCCCGTACGGCGACGGGGACGACGGGCGCCGTGAGGAGGGTGGCGCCGTGCCCCAGCTGCGGGCGTGAGAGGGCCTTGAGGGCGCGCGTGCGCTGGGCCGTGCGGCGCAGCAAGGTCTCGGTGTCGTCGGACAGCTCCGCGTCCGTGTACGGCACTTCCACCAGCCGTGTGCCGTTGCCGATGGGCATGTCCATCCCCCGGGAACGGTCGTCCACCGGCATCGTGATGCGCAACGGACGCGGTGGTCCGCCACGTTCGCGGTTCCAGTCGGAGATCATGCGCGCGGTGGCGACCAGGAGCTGGTCGTTGACGGTGTACAGGGCGCCCCGGGGGCGGGGCGGCACGGGGAGGTCGGCGACCAGGATTCCGTTGCCGTCGCCGTGGGGCGGCGGAGACCCCGGTGCCACGCGGGCGACGGGCGCCCAGCCCGGTGAGGGGGCCGGCTGCTCGGGGTGCGCGTCGGGCCGGGCCGGGGCTGCGGACGTCGCCGGGGAGTTGTCCCGCCCGCCGTAGAGCTCAGCGGCGGTGGCCAGGATGCGCAGGCAGGCGGGGCCGTCGAGGGCGGTGTGGTTGATCACCAGGACCAGGACGTTGCCGATCGCCTCCAGGCGGATGGGCGGGGAGAGGGACAGCGGTGGTGCCTGGGCGAGGGCACGCGCGCGGGCCCGGGGGAGGGCGTCGGGGGAGGGCTCGGGGAAGGTCACGACGGCGTCCGTGTCCGGGTGTGCCGTCAGCTCCCACTCGTACCTGCGGCGGTACCAGGGGCCCGGGGCCTCGCGCATCAGGATGCGCGGATGGCGGCGCAGCGCTTCGAGGAACGCGGTGCGCAGGCGGGCGTGGTCGGGTGCCGCGGGCAGGTGCACCTCGATGTGCACGGTCTCGGGCTCGTGGGAGTCGAGACAGTGGCGGGTGATCTCGTCCACGACGGAGAAAGGGGTGGTGGAGGGGGCGGTCCTGGCGGTGCGGGGAGTGTGCATGGTGGTCATGAGGTCCGATCTCCCTCGGAGGGTGGAGTGGGGCCGGTCACCCGCGGTGCGGACGGGCGGCCACCGCGGGACGCCGCCGGCGCGGACGGGCGAGCGCTGCGGGGTGCTTCCGGCACGGTGGGGCGGCCACTGCGGTACGCCGCCGGTGCGGACGGGCGAGCGCTGCGGGGTGCTTCCGGCACGGTGGGGCGGCCACTGCGGTACGCCGCCGGTGCGCAGGGGCGAGCGCCGCGGGACGCCGCCGGCGCGTCGGGGCGAGCGATGCGGGGTGCCTCTGGCGTGGTGGGGCGGCCACTGCGGTACGCCTCCGGTGCGCAGGGGCGAGCGCCGCGGGGTGCCCTAGGCGCGTCGGAGCGAGCGTTGCGGGGTGCTTCCGGCGTGGTGGGGCGAGCGTTGCGGGCTGCCTTCGGCGTGGTGGGGCGAGCGCTGCGGGGTGCTTCCGGCGAGGCCGCCTCTTGGGTGCGACCGGACGCCGGGTGCGATGGGTGACTCCCGTGAGCGCCGCCCGGACCTGTGCGACGTGTGTGTCCGCCGCGGGGTGCGGGGCCCGCAGGGGCCCTGGCGGGGCGACCCCCGGGGCTGCCCGGTTGCGGTGTGTGTCCGCCGCGGGCGCGACCCCGTCCCGGGTGAGGCGTGCACCCGCCTCGACCCCGTCCCGGGTGAGGCGTGCACCCGCCTCGGGCGCGACCCGGGCCGGTGAGCCGTACGCGGCCGCCGGGGGCCTGCCCCGGGCCGGGGCCACCACGGGCGCGGCCCGCCCCCGCCCGTGGCATGGTGCGCCACGGGCGGGGGCGGGCTGTGGCCCGAGCGGTGGCCTCACGCACCATCCGGTGCACCCTCCTGTCCGCGCCTGCGCAAGCCGTCACCGATCGTGACCACCGCCGCGACCACGGCGGTCAGAGCCAGTGCCTGGGCGAGCGGGCCGAAGGCGCCCGTTTCCGCCGAGGCCGGCATTCCCGCACCCCACGCCGCCGCGATTCCCGCTCCCGCCATCGCGGCCAGCGCGATCGGTGGCAGCAGGGTGTGCCGGAAGTGGGCGACCGCCGCGAGTGCCGGGACCAGCAGGGCCAGCGGCCCGGCCACCAGCACCATGACCACGGTCAGTGCCGCCAGCCCCAGCACGGGGCCGGGTGCCGGTGCCTGCTGCGCGGCTCCGGTCTCCTCGGCGGGCGCCGGGTCCCGGCGGGACCAGACCACCAGCCCGATCAGGGCCAGCAGTGCCACCCCGCCCCCGATCAGCCCGCCCACGTACCAGCGGGCCGGTTCGAACTCCAGGCGGACCGTGCCGCCCTCGCCCTCGGGGACCAGCCACCCCTGCTGCCAGCCGTCCAGGCGGACCGGCGCGAGGTCCTTGCCGTTGAGGGTGGCCCGCCAGCCGGCGTTCTCGTTCTCGTACATCTGGAGGTACGAGGCCTTGCCCGCGCCCACCGTCGCCGTACGGTCGTCACCTGTCCAGTCGCCGAGCTTCAACTCCCGCACGGAGGGTTCGGGTGAGCTGCCGGTGGAGCCGTTCCTGCGCAGGGTGATGTCCGTGATGGCCAGCGGCCCGACGTCCCCGGCCTCCACCCGGTGGGTGCCCGGCGCGAGCTGTGCCGTGCCGTCGCTCTGTTCGCCCGCGCACAGGGCCACCTCGATCGGCCGGCGCTCCGTCAGGTCCCGGACGCTGCCGCGAGCGCTCGTCGCGTGCAGGGTGCCGTCGATGGACAGGATCGGTCCCCGCCCGCACGGCAGCGAGAAGGTCCGCTCCGGGCTCGGCTGCGGCACGCGGTAGTCCTCCAGCGCCGGGACGTACACCTCACTCAGACCGACCGGGAGCTGCAACTCCCCTTCAGCCACCGGGTTGTGAATGGTCAGCGGAGCCACCCTGGTGATGGTGATGTCGAGGCGGTCCGTGCGGATCGGCTCGAAACGGGCGAGGCCGTTCTGGTCCACCGAGGCCGTCGCCGCACCGTCCGGCGAGCTGATCTCGACCTGCTCGGGACGGGTGGACAGGCCGCCCGCCGCCGCGAACACGATCTCGCCCACGGCCCGCTTCTCGGGCCAGCGCAGGTGCAGCACGGACTTGTTGCCGGAGATCCACGAGGTGGTCAGGTCACCGTCGACCAGGTTGCGCGGAGTGAGCGAGGAGCCCAGCTTCGCCGTCGAGTCGGCCGTGGCCGTCAACTGCCTGCGCTGGTCCGGTGCCTGGCTGTAGAGCAACTGGTCGAGCGCGTCCCCGGGAACCGGCAGCGCCGTCGCCCGCAGCGAGTACGCGCCGTCCTGGCGGATGGTGAACTGGCGGTGCAGTCCCACCTCGGCCGACACCGGCGAGAGCCCGCCCGGGTCGCTGCCCCGGTGCATCGACACCACATCGGCGTCGCCGCTCCCGCCGTCCCTGCTGTCCCCGTCCTCCGGAAGTGCCAGCAGCTTCGTCACCTGCACACCGGGGATGTCCACCGCGGTGAAGCCGGCACCCATCAGCCCCGGCCGGCCCTGCTGGGCCTCCTCGATGGTCAGACGCAGCCAACTCGCATCCCCGGCAGGCGCCTTGACGCTCTGCGGCTGCCCGTTGGGCTGGAGCGGACTGGTCTCACTGCCCAGGTCGGTCTCCACCCGGACCACGGTCGGCGCGGCGCGCATCCCGTCGGACGGCAGCGGCGTCACCCGGATCGAGGACGGCACGCTGACGGGCCGCGTGAAGTCGACGCGCAGCCACTGCCCCGCCGGTTTCGCCGGACTGCCCTCGGCCCACGCCGTGTCGGGGTTGCCGTCGAAGGCGTTCACCGGGTCGTACTGCGGAAGGTGGAAGAGCCAGTTGCCGCTGCTGGAGGCCGTCACCGACTTGGCTCCCCTGAGCACCGCCGTCGTCTGGTGCCGCGCACCCTGCGTCGGCAGGATCTGGCGCGGCTCGCGCCCCGGATCCTGCACGCTGCCCGGGTGATTGCGCTCCGTGGCGGTGTACGTGTACGAGGTGTTGGTGTTGACGAGCCCGAAACGGGTGTCGGCGCGACGCAGCCCGTCGGTCACCGCCCGCAGCGAAGGAGTCTCCAGGCCGGGCGAGTTGTCCCCGGTGAGGACCGCCGCACGGTTGCGCATCACCGGGTCCGCCGAGAGCTGGAGCAGCGACTCGGGGCCGCCGCTCACCACGGCCGTGTCCGCGACCGGCTTCAGTCCGGCACGCCCCGGCTTCTGTGCCGTGGCCGGCGGCTCGTACACCTCGACCGCCTGCTGCCTCGGGTACAGGCCCTCGACCTGAACCGGCGTGTCGTCCGGAATCCGGCCGCCGGTGAGCACGGGGCCGAATCCGGTGATCCGCCGGAACCCCGAGAACTCCAGGGTCCGCTTCACGGTCTGCGGCGGTACGTAGCCGATCTGGTCGGGGTCGAGGTCGTTGCGCACCACGACGTAGTGCAGGCCCGCGCGGCCCAGGTAGTCGGCGAGGCCGGGGACTTCGCTGCCCGACATCAGGGCCTGCTCGACGGCGTCCAGGGCGCGCCGGTTGCCCGGTGTGCCGAAGGGAACGAAGTCCCTCTGCGCCCAGGGGGATTCGGCGAGCACGTCCAGCGGCTGGTCGATGGTCGAACCCCAGGTCTGGATGCCGTGCGCGGTCGCGGGGACGACCAGGGCGCGGTTGTCGGCGGAGTTCTTCTTCAGCCAGTCGGCCGTCTGCTCCCAGTGGCCGGGGAGCGCCTTGAACGCGCCGGGCTGCAGGATGCTGCCGTTGACGTACGGCAGGAGCAGGCCGGGCAGCACGACCAGGGCCGCGACGGCGGGAACGTACCTGCGCCCCGGCAGCCGCCTTGCGCCGCGCCGCTCGGTGGCCACGGACACCGCGTGTGCGAGACCCAGTACCAGGACCAGCGCCAGGCCCGACTGGAACTTGTAGATGTTGCGGAACGGCACCAGCCAGCCGTTCAGCCAGTCCTGCACGGTGCCGGGGAAGAGCGCGCCGAGCGAACCGCCGTACCCGGCAAGGGTGACGAGGACGACCGACACCACGACGAGCAGCAGCCAGCGGCGCTCGGGCGCATCGCGGCGGGCGAGACCCGCCAGACCGATCGCCGCCGCGCACGCCGAGCCGAGGACCGCGAGCACGGACGTGGCGACCGTCCAGCCGGCGGGCAGCCAGGCGTCACCGAAGTGCAGATAGGCGGTCCAGTTGCCTGCGCCGCGCAGCAGCTCGGTGGCGGACATGGTGGCGGTGGTGGTCTCGGCCTGCTCCACGTACGGCATGAAGTTCTCGCCGTGGATGCCCAGCATCAGCAGCGGCACCACCCACCACAGGGTGGCGAGCAGGACTCCGGGCACCCACCAGATGATCTGGGTGCGGCGCCGCGGCCCGGCCGGGCGGCTCAGCAGGTACAGGCCCACGGGCAGCAGCGCGGCCAGCGTGGACGCGGCGTTCACCCCGCCCATGAAGGGAATCAGCAGGGCCGAGCGGAGCGCCGAACTGCGTGCGCTGAAGCGCGGGTTGGCCAGAGGGAGCAGGACCCACGGGAGCAGGGCGCCGGGCAGGGCGGCCGCCGACGTCGAGCCGATGACGATCGTGTACGTCGGCCACAGCGCGTACGCGGCGGCGCCGAGCAGCCTGGCCGGCGACGAACCGACACCCAGCCGCTCCGCGAGCCGCAGCGCACCCCAGAACGCCGCGCTCACCACCAGCGACAGCCAGAGCCGCTCGGCCAGCCAGACCGGCAGCTGCACGAGGTCGGTGAGGGCGTAGTACGGAAGCATCGGGAAGGCATAGCCCACGTACTGGTCGAAGATCCCGCCGAAACCGGCCCGGGAATGCCACAGCTCACCGAGGTCCGCGATGAACTTGAACGGGTCGGCAGCCACCCCCAGTTTCGTCTCGAAGGTCATGCGCCCCGGCGCGACCGCCAGGAACGCGACCAGGACGGCGGCCCAGAACCCGAACAGCCAGCGGCGGGACCGGGGCCCGTCGTCGTCGCCCCGCCGGGGCCCGCCGGGTGGCGGCGCGGCGTGCGACGGTGGAAGGGGCGGAGCCGGGAGCGTACTGGTCATGGGCACCGCCGGAGGATGAGGAGGAGGTTCCAGGTGGTGAACTCGCGCAGCACCGGAATCCTGGGGGCAAGGGTGGGCAGCAGGGGCCAGTAGCGGGCCCGCGCCGACACCACGGAGACATCGTCGCGCGCCCTTACCTGGCGCAGCGTGGGACCTATGTGGACCCGGAACAGGTTCTCGCCGACCGTGTGCTTCGCGGGTCGGCCGGTCCGCCGCTCGTAGCGGCGGCGCCCCCGCTCGGCGCCCAGGTAGTGCCAGGGGGCCCACTCGTGGCCGCCCCACGGCGAGTACCAGTTGGTGAACGAGACGTAGATCAGCCCGCCGGGGCGGGTCACCCGCACCATCTCGCTCAGGAACGTCTGCGGATCGTCGACGTGTTCCAGGACGTTGGAGGAGAAGCACACATCGGCCACGCCGTCGGCCAGCGGCAGCAGATAGCCGTCCGCCACCACCGCGCCCTCGGGCGGTTTGCCGCCCTTGGCCGTCAGCTCCCTGGTGTCCGGTTCGAAGAGGTAGCACTCCGCCCCGCGCCGCCGGAACTCCTCGGCGAAATGACCACTGCCGCCGCCGATGTCGACGACCACCCGTCCTTCGAGGGGAACGTACCGCTGCACCTGGCCGACCGCGTCCCTGGCCAGCAGCGTGTAGCAGTGTTCGGGGTCGTGCTGCTCGCGCATGAAGGCACGGAAAAGGGCGGCCGAGCGGCGGAACGAAGGGTCCTTGAGGGTGGTGGGGCGAACGTTCTTCATCGCAGCGTGGCCGCCTCTGCGGTGCCGGGGGGCGAGACCGCGGACGCGGCCCTGGCCGGAGCGGGGTGTGCTCCGGAAGGCGCGGGACGAGGCGCCGGCGGCTTCGGGGTCCGGGCCGGGGACTGCGCGTGCCGGGACGCGGCCTCCGCCGCGACGGCACGGAACTGGCCGACGGTACTGGACCACCGGTAGGACTCCGCACGGGCGGCGGCCGCCCGTCCCATCGCCTCGCGGCGCTCCCTGTGGAGCGTGAGCGCGCACCAGGCGGCGGCGAACGAGCTCTCGCCGCGCGCCAGCACCCCGGTCACGCCGTCCTCGATGGAGTCCCGCAGCCCGGGGACGTCGAAGCCGATCGACGGGGTGGCCCGGGTCGCCGCCTCGGTGACCACCAGACCCCATCCCTCGACGGCCGAGGGGTGCAGCAACAGCCAGGAAGCGCACAGCAGTTGGTGCTTCTCGGCCTCCGAGACGTACCCCTTGAAGATCACGTCGGGGCCGGCCATGGCCTCCAGCCGCTCCCGTTCGGGACCGTCGCCGACGATGACCAGCTTGCCGCCGGTCACCGGGCGCACCCGCTCCCACAGCCGCAGCAGCAGATCGATGCGCTTGTACTCGACGAGCCTGCCCATCGCGAGGAAGACCGGTTCGGCCGCGCGCGGGGTCTGCACGCCGGGTTCCTCGACCCCGTTGTGCACGACCCTGATCCGCTCGCGGTCCACTCCGAGCGCGCCGAGCGCGTTCGCGGTGGACGCCGAGACGGCGACCAGGAGGTTGTCGCGCTGGGCCGCGGACAGCGCCCAGTGTTCGAGGCGGCGGCCGAGGGCAGCCGCGGGGCCGGGGAAGCGCATGCCCCACAGCTCGGTGTGGACGTGGTTGACCAGACAGAGGGTGGGGCCCCGGTGCCACAGCGGAGTCAGATAGGGCAGCCCGTTGCAGACCTCGACCAGCAGGTCGCAGCCGCCGACCTGCCGGTTGAAGGCGCTCGGGGCGCGCAGGAAGTGCCCGAGGTCACCGCCTGCCGAGACGACCCGGTAGTTGCGGTACGCGGCCGGGCCGCCGCACAGCAGGGTCACCTGGTGGCCGAGCGTGGTGAGCCCGTCGGCCAGCCGGTCGATCAGCAGCTCCGAACCGCCGGCGGCCGGGTTGTCCAGGTCACGGCGGGACAGGAAGACGATTCTGCGCGGGTGCGAGGGGGGTTCGTGGGTCTGCGTGGTGTCCGGCGGCCGGGGCGACCGGAGGGGTTTCGCCGCGTGCAGGGTGGGGGGTACGTGCTGGGGCATCCGAGCTCCAACTCGTGTCGAGGGTTCGAGGGTGCAGTGCCTGGAGGAACGTCTGAGTGCAGGAACGGTGTGTGCGGTGGGGTGGGTAGGTAGTTTTCGCCACACCGTTCGACGCGGCTACTCACCTGGGTGACAATTTCGGCACTGAATGCCACCGATTCCTCATCACAATGTGAAGTGCGTCAGCGAGTCGCCCGATTACGGTGCTGTCCGCCGGCCCCGTACGACGAAGACGAGCCCGGTCGCCGCAAGGACGAATCCGGCCGCTCCGCCGCCCATCGGCAGGGTCTGCCCGACCAGCCGCAGCTTGTCGCTGTCGGCCCCGGCCAGAGCCACCTGCGCCCGCTGGGTGTTCTCGGAGAACTCCATCCGGCGGCTGTCCAGCAGCACCATGGAGTCCTTCTTCGAGCCCGGTGCACGCACGGTCTTGCGGGGGCCGATCGCCGCGTTCACGATGCGCCCGGTGCGCCGGTCGACCACCAGCTCGATGCCGTGGTTGGCGTACCACTCCTCGCCCAGCACCTGACCGCGCTCCGGCAGACCCACGAAGCGCCCCGGCACCATCCGGGTGCCGGTCTTGGTGGCCGGAACGGAGCCGGTGAACAGGTAGCCCTCGTACCCCTGGATCTTCTTCGTGCCGGCGAAGCGGAGGGTGACGGTGGAGCCGAGAGTGCCGTCCCACCAGCGGTACGAGCGCTTCTGGACGTCGAAGGGGAACTTCAGGTAGGCCTCGCCGTCAAAGGTGGGCGTCTCCTTGCAGCAGTGCACGGGCTCGTTGGTGCGCCGGTCGGTGACCCAGCGCTCCAGCGTCCACTGCAGGGAGTTGGAGGTGTCGGCCGCGGGCAGGGTCTCCTCGGTGTCGATCGACGTCGACACGTCCCACACGGCGCGGCCACTGCGCTCACTGTCAGCGACGTCGCCGCGGACCTGCCGGGTGATCGTCAGCGGCTTGTCCGAGACGGTCTTGATCTTCTTGGTGTCGAAGTAGCTGCCGGTGCCGGTGAACACCGTCGTGGTGTCGATGTCTATCGGGGTGCTCTTGGCGCGTGGGCTGACGTACCAGGCCAGCAGGGGTGCGAGCACGAGCAGGAACACGCCGGTGCCGAGCAGGACAAGCGACAGGGGAGAGGCAGTGCGACGCATACGGGCGCTCCAGGGGAACCGGTCGGAGAAGAGGGGTGAGGGTCGCGCGTCGGGTGGTGCGGAAGTGACCCGGAGGCCCGGCGGGGCGCCACGGAGAGTGACGCCGGTGCCTCAGGAGGTGACGCGGAGAGTAACGCGGAGGCGGGAAACGTGCACGGTGCGTATGGGCCGGGAACCGTAGGCGTGCTCTTGACTTGCTGTCAATCTACTGATGACACTGTGGGCCTGCTGTCAGGCTGCCGGTGGGGACCAGCGTCAGAGAGGCCACCCGCCATGCCCAGACTTATCGCCGCGCTACTGACTTCGCTCGCTGCCGCCGCACTCGCGGTGGGCGCGGCGTTCGGCATCGTAGCCCTGCTGAACGCCACCCCGGAGCAGCCCAATGTGCCCCTGATCAGCTATGAGACGGCGACACCACGCAAATGACCGCAAGCGAACTTTCCCCCTCGGTGGCGGGCGACGGAGTGGCGGGTGATGAGGTGGCCGGAGGCGGAGTGACCGGTGTGCCCGGCGGCGGAGCGGTGACCGGCCGGGACCCCGGAGACAGCGCCGCGGGCACCGCGGGGCCCGGCGACGGCATGCCGGAGCCCTCGGCCTGGGCGGACGTACCGCGCCTGCAGATACGCCAGTTCGCCGACCGGGCACTGGCCGAAGTGCCCTCGCTCGCCCAGCAGATCCTCGACGAGATCTGCCGCGAGCACCCCAGGATGCCGCTGCTCGTCGACGAGCACGGCGACCTGATGGCCCTGGTCGGAATCCGCCGCGCCCTGGAGGACTTCGTCCGGCACCTGGCCCGCGGCGACGGCACCAGGCCCCACCTCCACCTGGAGGTCTTCCAGGAATTCGGCCGCGGCGAGGGCATGCACGGCCGCTCCCTCAACTCGCTCCAGGCCGTCTACCGGCTCGGGGTGCGCCTCGCCTGGCGGCGGCTGGCCGAGATCGGACAGCAGGTGAGCATCCCGCCGCCCGCGATGTACGAACTCGCGGAGGCGGGCTTCGCCTTCCTGGACGGCCTCGTCGACGAGTCGGTGCGCGGCTTCGCCGAGGCCGCGGCCCGCCAGGCAGGCGAACGTCTGCGACTGCAAAGGAAGCTGGCCCAGGCGATCCTGCGCGAACGCAAAGCCAGGGACGAGGGCGAGGCGGCCGCCTCGCTGGCCGAGTTCGCCACCCACGCGGCGCGGATCGGCTGGACGCTGCCGGAGCGGGTCGCGGTGGGCGTGCTGCTGCGCCCTTCGCGCGAGAGCGTGGCACCGGCGGTCGGGGAGGAGGTGCTGCTCGACATGGAGTGCGAGCAGCCCCTGATGGTGGTGCCCGACCCTTCGCTGCCGGGCCGCCCCGAGCAGCTGCGGCGCGCGACCACGGGCTGGACCGGGGCGATCGGCCCCACCGTCCCGCTGGCCGAGGCGGCGAAGTCGCTGCGGTGGGCGTCGGCCGCGGTCGGCCTGATGGAACGGGGCCTGCTGCCGGCGGGCGGGCTGCTGCACTGCACGGAATACACGGAGGCCCTGGTCCTGCTGCCTCCGGAGGAACTGATCGGCGACCTGACGGCCCGCTGCCTGGCCCCGCTGGCGCACTGCGGCCCCACCCAGGGCCGCAGGCTGGCGGAGACGCTGCTGGCGTGGCTGGAGACACGCGGCGGGGCGCCGGAAGTGGCGGCCCGGCTCGGGGTGCACCCGCAGACCGTGCGGTACCGCATGCGGCAGATCCGTGAGCTGTGGGGCGAGGAAGTGGACGACCCGGACCGCCGCTTCGAGCTGGAACTGGTGCTGCGCGCCCAGCGGCTGCGCGGAGAACTGGCGGAACCGGTCCGCTGAGCCGGGTCCGCGGCGGCAGGCCGCGCTGTTCCCCTTGGCCCCCGGGATGTCCACCCCGGGGGCCAAGGGGACGGATCAGCCGGCCAGCTGCTCGTACGCGGGGAGCGTCAGGAAGTCCGCGTAGTCCGCGTCGAGGGACACCTTCAGGAGCAGGTCGTGGGCCTGCTGCCACTTCCCGGCCGCGAAGGCCTCCTCGCCGATCTCGGCACGGATCTTCGCCAGCTCCTCGGCCGCCACCTTCCGCGCCAGCTCGGCCGTGGCCTTCTGGCCGTCCTCGAAGACGACCCCCGCGTTGATCCACTGCCAGATCTGCGAGCGGGAGATCTCCGCGGTGGCGGCGTCCTCCATGAGGTTGAAGATGGCGACCGCGCCCAGGCCCCGCAGCCACGCCTCGATGTACCGGGTGCCGACCTGGACGGCCGAGACCAGGCCCTCGTACGTGGGCTTCGCGTCGAGCGAGTCGATGGCGATCAGGTCGCCGGCCGCGACCGAGACGTCCTCGCGCAGCCGGTCCTTCTGGTTCGGCTTCTCGCCGAGGACCGCGTCGAAGGAGGCCATCGCGATCGGCACCAGGTCCGGGTGCGCCACCCACGAGCCGTCGAAGCCGTCACCCGCCTCACGGTCCTTGTCCGCCTTGACCTTTTCAAAGGCGACCTTGTTGACCTCCGCGTCACGGCGCGAGGGGATGAAGGCGGCCATGCCGCCGATCGCGTGCGCGCCGCGCTTGTGGCACGTACGCACCAGCAGCTCGGTGTAGGCCCGCATGAAGGGCGCCGTCATCGTCACCGCGTTGCGGTCCGGCAGGACGAACTTCGCACCGCCGTCGCGGAAGTTCTTCACGATCGAGAAGAGGTAGTCCCAGCGGCCCGCGTTCAGGCCGGCGGCGTGCTCGCGGAGCTCGTAGAGGATCTCCTCCATCTCGTACGCGGCGGTGATCGTCTCGATCAGCACGGTCGCGCGGACGGTGCCCTGCGGAATGCCGACGTAGTCCTGGGCGAAGACGAAGATCTCGTTCCAGAGGCGCGCCTCCAGGTGGGACTCGGTCTTCGGCAGATAGAAGTACGGGCCCTTGCCGAGCTCGATCAGCCGCTTGGCGTTGTGGAAGAAGTACAGACCGAAGTCGACCAGCGCACCCGGCACGGCGGTGCCGTCCGCGTCGCGCAGGTGGCGCTCCTCCAGGTGCCAGCCGCGCGGCCGCATGACGACCGTCGCCAGCTCGGAGCTGTCCTTGAGGGCGTAAGACTTGCCGGACCCCGGGTCCGTGAAGTCGATGTTGCGGGTATACGCGTCGATCAGGTTGCGCTGGCCGAGGACCACGTTCTCCCAGGTGGGAGCCGAGGCGTCCTCGAAGTCGGCGAGCCAGACCCTCGCGCCCGAGTTCAGGGCGTTGATGGTCATCTTGCGGTCGGTCGGACCGGTGATCTCCACCCGGCGGTCGTTCAGCGCCGCCGGGGCGGGAGCGACCTGCCAGGAGTCGTCCTCACGGATCGCGGCCGTCTCGGGGAGGAAATCCAGTGAGGAGGTACGGGCGATCTCGGCGCGCCGCTCACCGCGACGGGCCAGCAGCTCGTTGCGGCGGGGGGTGAACCGCTGGTGGAGCTCGGCCACGAACGCGAGGGCCTCTTCGCTGAGGACCTCGTCCTGCCGGGGCAGGGGCTCGGCATCGACAATGGCCAGCGGGGACGGCGCTGGTGCGGACATGAGCTGTCACTCCTTCGCGGGCGGTGCCTCCGCGTCCGCCGGGCAGCGTCGCACGGCACGGAGTGCCGAGGGTGCCGAGGTACGGGCGCAGGCGCCGTCTGATGTGGTTCGGTCGGTCAGGCGCTTCTGATCAGTGGATATTAGTTTCCTCATGGTGGAAGTTCAATGGTTTGTTGATGTCGAGATTCTTCGGGTCGACAGATCGTGTCCCTGAGTGCCGCGCCGCTCACTTCGCGTGTCCGGAGTCCCGGTCGGCACCGTGGGGATGCGCGGGGCCCGCCAGGAGTGCGAGGTCCTCGGGCAGATCGATGTCGTACGCCTGCGCCACGTCGCCGCATTCGACGAGCGTGATCTCGTCGGCGTGCTCCTTCAGGTAGTCGCGCGCCCCGCGGTCGCCCCCGGCGGTCCGTGCGACGTCCGCCCACCGGTCCGCCCCGAACAGCACCGGGTGCCCGCGTTTTCCGTCGTACGAGGCCGCCGCCAGCCCCGTCCCCGCCGCCCCGAGCACCCGGGCGACAGCCGCTACCCCGATTCCCGGCTGGTCCACGAGCGAGACCAGCACACTCCCGTACCCGCCGTCGGAGACAAGGGAGTTGAGGCCGACGCGCAGGGAGGTGCCCATGCCGTCGGCCCAGTCCGGGTTCTCCAGCAGGACGCAGTCCGCCAGCCGCGCCCTCTCGCGCACCTCCTGCGACGCCGCGCCCAGCACGACGTACACCCGCGCGCAGCCGCCCTTGCGCAGCACCCGTACCGCGTGCTCGACCAGCGGCCGGCCGCGGTGTTCGAGCAGCGCCTTCGGGCGGCCGCCCAGCCGGCGGCCACCTCCCGCGGCAAGCAGCAGGCCTACGGTGTCCGGGGTGCTCGATGTGGGTGACATGGTCCCTGGATACCTCGGAAACGGTCGCGGGAACGACACCGCCGAGGGCGAGTCGCGAGAGCCGGCCGCCGCACGCAGGGGCAGTCAGTCCTGGAACGAGCCGTCGGTGCGCCGCTGATGACGGCGCATCACATGGCCGCACTGCGGGCAGTTCCGCAGGAAAATCGGCTTGATCAGCCAGGAGAGCGTGACCACGTACAGCACGTTGCGTCCCGCCCGCCCCAGCAGGCTCTTGGTGCATGTCCCGCAGTCGCGGCAGCCGTTCGCCATGACCACTCCCTCCACGGTGCGGCGCACTGCTGTGCGCGCTCTGCCGCCACCGTAGATCCGCCCAGGCCGGCGGGGGTGTGCGGCGGTCCTGCCGTGCCCGTACCGGGGCAGGACCGCATCAGTGATGTGACGGGCCGGCGCTCAACCTCCGGGGCTGAATCACGGTCCGTACGGTAGCGCTCACGCGGCGGGAGCGTTAACGTGCCCGACGCCCGGGATCGTTCGGCAAGAATCGGCCGGGACCGGCGCTGGGTGTGCGGGCGTGCGAAGGGGAGAGCTTTGTTGCGAAGCGTGGAGGAGCGGTGCGTGAGAAGGACCGGTGACGACCCCCGGGTGGCGGAACTGCATGCGGTCGTCGCCCGACTCCGCCGCGAACTGGCCGCGCTCCCGGCCCAGTTGTCGGACCGGGCGATCGCCGAGGACGAGCTCGCCGAACTGGCGGCGATGGTGCTGGGCGGCGCCCCCGACGTGCTGCGGCTGCGCCGGTCGCTGTTACTCATCGCCGGGGCGATCGGTTCGGTGAGCGCCCTGGCACCCTCCGTCGGACAGGTCCGGGCGGCCGTCGACCGCTTCGACGACGGCCTCGCGTCCCGTTTCGACGACGGCCTTGCCCCCCGTTTCGACGACGGCATCCCCGCCCAGCGCGACCCGGACCGCCCCTAGGGCCGGTCCGCCGGATCGGCCCTAGCCCGCCTGGTGCCAGGCCAGGGCCGCGATCTGCTCCACTTCGCCCGCCGCCAGGAGGGTGAACAGCCGGGCCGCCTCCTCCTTCTCCACGTCGTCGAGGGTCAGCGCGTGCGCCGTCCCCTCCTCGGCCTCCTCCACGTTCTCCCAGAGCATCAGGCCGCCCGCGAACGCGGTCAGCGACCAGCCGCTCCCGTGCGTCAGGGACACCTCGGGATTGGCCGTCTCCGGGTCCGCCAGGCCGTCGACGACCAGGGTGCGGATGGTCTCGGCGGAGGGTTCGTCCACCGCGTTGCCCTGCACGTCGTACATGAAGTAGGTCATGGGTCTCTTCTGTTCCTTACCGTCTGATCAGCCTGCGGGCCGTAGCCGCCGCGACGGCGGACGTACGGGAGTCCACGCCCAGTTTCGCGTAGATGTGGACCAGGTGGGACTTCACGGTCGCCTGGCTGAGGAACAGCGCCTTGCTGACCTGCTGGTTGGACAGTCCCTCGCCGACCAGCTGGAGCACTTCCAGCTCCCGCTTGGTGAGGGCCGCGGCAGGGGTGCGCATCCGGTCCATCAGCCGGTGCGCGACGGCGGGCGCCAGCGCGGACTGCCCGGCCGCCGCCGTGCGCACCGCTGCCGCCAGCTCCTCCGGCGGGGCGTCCTTCAGGAGGTAGCCCGCGGCGCCGGCCTCGACGGCGGCGAGGATGTCGGCGTCGGTGTCGTACGTGGTGAGGACCAGCACCCGGGGCGCGCCGGGCCGGGCCGTGATCGCGGCCGTGGCCTGCGAACCGTGCATCCGGCCCGGACCGAACTGGAGGTCCATCAGCACCACGTCGACGCCCTCCCCGGCAGCCCGTTCGACGCCCTCCCCCGCGGCCCGTTCGACAGCCTCCTCGGCGGTCGCCGTCTCCGCCACGACCACGAAGTCCGGCTCCGTGTCGAGCACCGCGCGCAGACCCGCCCGTACCACCGGGTGGTCGTCGGCCAGCAGCAGCCGGATCGGACGGAACTCCGGGGGTGGATCGCCGGTCATGTGCGTACTCCTGCGGGCAGAGGGAGGGTGATGGCCACGGCGGTGCCCTGGCCGGCGGCGGACTCGACGCTCAGGGTGCCGCCCAGCGAGCGGGCCCGGGCACGCATCGCGGGCAGCCCGAAGCCGCCCTCGGACTCGTCGGAGGAGGCGGGGGCGGCGGGGGTTGCGTGGCGGGGACCGGAGGCGGCAGCCGCGCTCAGGCCGGAGGCGGAGGTTCGGCGCCGCGCTCGGGGGTCGAAGCCCTCGCCGTCGTCGACCACGTCCAGGGCCACGGAGGTCTCCATGAAGCTCAGGGTGATCTCGACCCGGCCCGCGCCCGCATGCCGCACCGTGTTGGCCAGGGCGGACTGGGCGATGCGCAGCAGGGCGACCTCGTACGGAGTGGGCAGTTCCACCGGCGTACCGCTGACCGAGAACTGGACCGCGGGACCGTCTCCCGTCCCGCGGGCGCACAGCCGCTCCAGGGCGGCGGCCAGGGAACCGTGCTCCAGGTCCGGCGGGCTGAGTGCCCGGACGAAGCGGCGGGCTTCGGCCAGATTGTCCTGGGCGGCCTCGCGGGCCTGCCGGATGTGGGCGAGTGCGGGAGCGCCCGGGGGCAGCGAACGCTCGGCGGCGCGCAGCAGCAGCTGGATGCTGGAGAGGCCCTGCGCCAGGGTGTCGTGGATCTCGCGGGCCAGCCGCTCGCGCTCGGCGAGGGTGCCCGCGGCCCGCTCGGCCTCGGCCAGTTCGGCCCGGGTGGAGAGGAGTTCGTCGATCAGCTCGCGGCGGCGCTCGCTCTCCCGGTACAGCGCCTGATAGCCCAGTACGGTCGCCACGGCGACGGCGCCGCCGAGCAGCGGGCCGATGAAGGTGCCGGGATTTACCGGCGCGCCGTGCAGGACGAAGCCGGCGATCGCCGCGATCGCGGTCACCGCCACGGCGGGCAGCCCCCACCGCATCGGCAGCAGATGCAGCTGGAGGAAGTACAGCGGGAACGCCGTCCACAGCCCGTCCGGCGACAGGGCGAGCAGCGCAAGCCAGGAGACGCCCAGCGCGGCCAGCCAGACCGCGGCGGCCCGCTGCGAGCGGCGTACCGAGGGGCTCAGCGTCCCTGCCGTGTAGACCCCGGCGACGACCAGTGCGGCGGACACCACCGCGTACGCGTGCGGACCGCCCGCCGCGACGGCCTTCACGGCGGCCAGCGCGAGGAGCCCGGCGAGCAGCGCGTGCAGACAGAGCCGCAGGACGCGCAGCACGGGCGTGAAGGTGAGGACACCGGCCGCCGGACCGGTCCCGGCGGAGGGTCCGGGGACGGCCGGGGGCGCGGGGTCGACGGAGAGCTTGGGGACGGCGGAGGGTCCGGGGTCGACGGAGAGCTTGGGGACGGCGGAGAGCCCGGGGTCGACGGAAAGGCTGGGGTCGACGGAGAGCTCGGGGGAGAGCGGGCGGGATTCCATGGTTCTTTCCAGGCTAAAGGGGGCGTCCCGCAGGGCGGTCAATCAAAAGGTTGATATCCAGGCGATCCGCCGTCCGATGTGCTGCCGTGCCCGCGCGACCACAGTGGGGGACCATGTTCGTCGCATGGAGAGATCTCCGTTTCGCCAGGGGCCGGTTCGCCCTCATGGGCTCGGTCGTGGTCCTGATCACCCTGCTCGTCGGCCTCCTTTCGGGGCTGACCGCCGGACTGGCCAGGGACAACACCGCGGCCCTCACCTCGCTGCCCGCCGACCGGCTCGCCTTCGCCGCGCCGCCGGACGGCCGGCAGGTGTCGTTCACGAACTCCTCGGTGAGGGAGAGCGTGTGGCGGGACTGGGCCGCGCGGCCCGGCATCGACAGCGCCCAGCCGATCGGCATCCGCACCGTCAACGGCTGGGCCGGGGACCGTACGGTCGCGGTCACCGCCTTCGGGGTCGAACCCGCGTCGAAGATCGCTCCCGCGTCCGGACTCCTCGGCCCCGGCAAGGTCGTCCTGTCGGCCAAGGCCGCCGAGGAACTCGGCCTGGAGGCCGGTGACAAGTTCCGCCTCGGCTCCGTCGAGGAGACGGTCGCCGCCGTCGAGGGCGAGGCCATGTACAGCCACACCCCCGTCGTGTGGACCTCGCTGGACGACTGGCAGAAGCTGGGCCGCAGCGATACGCCGGCAAAGGAGCAGGCCACTGTGGTGGCCCTGACCGGAAGCGCCGCCGACGATGTCTACGCGGCGGGGGACAGGGCCACCGGCAGCCGGTCCGTCACCCTGGACGAATCGCTCGCCGCCCTGCCCTCGTACCAGGCGGAGAACGGGTCCCTCCAGCTGATGCGCGGCTTCCTCTTCGCCATTTCGGCGCTCGTCGTCGGTGCCTTCTTCACGGTCTGGACGATCCAGCGCAGCGGCGACATCGCGGTCCTGAAGGCGCTCGGCGCCTCCACCCCGTACCTCCTGAAGGACGCGCTCGGCCAGGCGGTCGTGATGCTCGCCCTCGGCACGCTGGCGGGCACCGCCCTCGCGACGCTGCTCGGCGCGCTGATCGGCGGGGCCGTGCCCTTCGTCCTCGACGCGGCGACGCTCCTGCTGCCCGCGTTCGTCATGATCGCGCTCGGCGTCGTCGGCGCCGCCCTGTCCATCCGGCGCATCACCGCCGTCGACCCCCTCACCGCGCTCGGGAGTGCCCGATGACCCTCGCCCTGCACGACGTCACCCTCAGCTATCCGGACGGCGACGCACGGCTCACCGCGCTGGACACGGTCGCCCTGGAGGTCGCGGCGGGAGAGCTGGCGGCCGTCGTCGGCCCCTCGGGCTCCGGCAAGTCCAGCCTGCTCGCCGTCGCGGCCACCCTCGTCACCCCCGACTCCGGACGCGTCGTCGTCGACGGTACGGACACGGGGCCGCTGAGCCGCGCCGGGAAGGCGGAGCTGCGGCGGGAGCGGATCGGCATCGTCTTCCAGCAGCCGAACCTGCTCCCGTCGCTCACGGCGGCCGAACAACTCCAGGTGATGGCGCATCTGTCCGGCCGCCATCCCCGCCACGCCCGTTCCCGCGCACTGGAGTTGCTGGATTCGGTGGGTCTGTCGGACAAGGCGGACCGCCTTCCGCACCAGCTGTCGGGCGGTCAGCGCCAGCGGATCAACATCGCCAGGGCGCTGATGAACGAGCCGGCGGTGATGCTGGTGGACGAACCGACGAGCGCACTCGACCACGAGCGCGGGGCGGCGGTCCTGGACCTGCTGCGGGCACTGACGACGGAGCGGAGGGTGGCCACCGTGCTGGTCACCCACGATCACGCGCACCTGGGGGTGGCCGACCGGACGGTGCGGATGACCGACGGCCGCCTGACGGCCGGGGCGGCGGTGTAGGGCCTCATGCGCCGGTCCTGCCGGACCGCTCCTCGCCGTCGGACCTCGTGTGGAGGATCTCGCGGGCCTGGTCCGCGGCGCGGGTGATGTTCTCGGAGAGGAAGACGACGAAGCGGGCGATGTTCTCCAGCCGGACGGCGGCCGGGATGCCGGCGCCGAGGACGCCGACGCCCTGCCGTGCCGTTTCGCCGAGGTGTCCGGCGGCGGGCGGGCCGCCGCCGAGGAGCCCCGGTAACCGGTGTCCGGCACCGCCCGGCCGTCCACGTTCCGCGCCCCGGTCCCTCAGGACCGGGGTGCAGGCGTGTGCGGGGAGACGCGGGCGCGGGCAGGCCGGTCAGGACCGGAGCGCCGGCGCGGTCGTCAGGACTGGGGCGGGCTCGTGCTGGTCAAGGCGACCGACAGGTCCTGGGCCACTTCCTGGAGGATCGGCACGATGCGTTCGGTGGCCGACTCGGTCACGCGGCCCGCCGGTCCCGAGATCGACACCGCGGCGGCCGTGGGCGAGTTCGGGACCGACACCGCGAGGCAGCGCACCCCGATCTCCTGCTCGTTGTCGTCCACCGCGTATCCCACCCGGCGCACCTGCTCCAGAGCTTCCAGGAAGCCCTCCGGAGTGGTGATCGTCTTCTCGGTGGCGGCCGGCATCCCGGTCCTGGCGAGCAACGCCCGCACCTCGTCCGCAGGGGTGTGGGCGAGGAGAGCCTTGCCGACACCCGTCGAGTGCGGCAGCACCCGCCGGCCCACCTCCGTGAACATCCGCATGGAGTGCTTGGACGGCACCTGTGCCACGTACACGATCTCGTCGCCGTCCAGCAGCGCCATGTTCGCGGTCTCGCCGGTCTCCTCCACCAGCCGCGCCAGATACGGGCGGGCCCAGGTCCCCAGCAGCCGCGACGCACTCTCGCCGAGCCGGATCAGCCGCGGCCCGAGAGAATAGCGGCGGTTGGGCTGCTGGCGTACGTAACCGCAGGCGACGAGCGTGCGCATCAAACGGTGGATGGTCGGCAGCGGCAGCCCGCTGCTGGCGGAGAGCTCGCTCAGCCCGACCTCACCACCCGCGTCGGCCATGCGCTCGAGAAGGTCGAAGGCGCGCTCCAGTGACTGCACGCCGCCACTCGCGGCGGCAGGCTTGGAGGCGTCGGTGGCGCTGGCGCTGGACGTCGGCACGGAGCGGTCCTTTCGGGGCTGGCAGGCAAGGCAGCAGACTACCCGTGGTAGTCCCGGATGCCCCTCATGGTGAGAGCTACGTTCTACAGAGCGGAATTCTAATTCCATCCTGTGGAAACGTCCAAGAGTGGTGTCGGTGATCACATCCGGCCGCCCCGGGCCCGGCGGACCCTTGACGGGACCGCGGCCCGGAGAAAGACTCCGCTTCAACAGAACGTTGAAGAACGTTGGATGTCCCTGATCCAGCTGATCCACGCGAAGGAGCCCCGAGTGTCGGACGTGACCGCCGGACCCGTACCGGACCTGGTGCTGCGCTCGCAGCGCGTCGTCACCCCCGAGGGGACCCGCCCCGCCTCGGTCGCCGTCGCCGCCGGGAAGATCGTCGCGGTCCTCCCGTACGACGCCTACGGCCCCGGGGGCGCGGACCTGCCCGCGGGTGCCCGCCTCGAAGACCTCGGTGAGCACGCCCTGCTGCCCGGCCTGGTCGACACCCATGTGCATGTGAACGACCCGGGCCGCACCGAGTGGGAGGGCTTCTGGACCGCCACCCGGGCCGCCGCGGCCGGCGGCATCACCACCCTCCTGGACATGCCGCTCAACTCGCTGCCGCCCACCACCACGGCGGACAACCTGCGCGTCAAGCAGGACGTGGCCCGGCCCAAGGCGCACGTCGACACCGGTTTCTGGGGCGGGGCGATCCCCTCGAACGTCGCCGACCTCAAGCCGCTCCACGAGGCCGGGGTGTTCGGCTTCAAGTGTTTCCTCTCGCCCTCCGGCGTCGAGGAGTTCCCCGAGCTCGACCAGGACCAGCTGGCCAGGTCCATGGCGGAGGTCGCCGGCCTCGGCGGCCTGCTGATCGTGCACGCCGAGGACCCGCACCACCTGGCCGAGGCCCCGCAGAAGGCCGGGGAGAAGTACACCGACTTCCTCGCCTCCCGGCCGCGCGACGCCGAGAACACCGCCATCGAAGGTCTCATCGCCCTCGCCAGGCGCCTCGACGCCCGGGTGCACGTACTGCACCTGTCGTCCTGTGACGCGCTGCCGCTGATCGCCGCCGCCAAGCGCGAGGGCGTACGGATCTCCGTCGAGTCGTGCCCGCACTTCCTCACCCTCACCGCCGAGGAAGTCCCGGACGGGGCCACCGAGTTCAAGTGCTGCCCGCCGATCCGCGAGGCCGAGAACCAGGACGTCCTCTGGGCCGGGCTCGCCGACGGCACGATCGACTGCATCGTCTCCGACCACTCACCCTGCACCACCGACCTCAAGACCCCGGACTTCGCGACCGCCTGGGGCGGCATCTCCTCCCTCCAGCTGGGACTGCCCGCCATCTGGACCGAGGCCCGCAGGCGTGGCCACTCCCTGGACGACGTGGTGCGCTGGATGTCGGCGGCGCCCGCGCACCTCGCAGGTCTGACGCAGAAGGGTGCCATCGAGGCGGGCCGCGACGCCGACTTCGCGGTGCTCGCCCCCGAGGAGACCTTCACGGTCGACCCCGCACACCTCTTCCACCGCAACCAGGTCACGGCGTACGCGGGCAAGACCCTGCACGGCGTCGTCAAGCAGACCTGGCTGCGCGGTGCCCGCATCAACGACGCGGGCACGCTCGCCGAGCCCGCCGGCCGCCTGCTCGAAAGGAACAAGTAGAGACCATGACGGAGATACCCTCCTTCACCGGTGACGCCAGCCCCTTCGGCGGCGGCGACCCGTACGCCGACTACCGCACGGCCGCCTTCCCGTTCACCCACCACACCGACCTGGCCGACCGCCGGCTCGGCGCAGGCGTGATCGCCGCGAACGACGAGTTCTTCGCCGAGCGCGAGAACATGCTCATCCCCGAGCCCGCCCACTTCGACCCCGAGCGCTTCGGGCACAAGGGCAAGATCATGGACGGCTGGGAGACCCGCCGCCGCCGCGGCGTCTCGGCCGAGCAGCCGCACCCCACCGAGGACGACCACGACTGGGCTCTGGTACGCCTCGGCGCCCCCGGCGTCGTCCGCGGCATCGTGATCGACACCGCCCACTTCCGCGGCAACTACCCGCAGGCCGTCTCCGTCGAGGCGACCTCGGTGCCCGGATCCCCCTCGCCCGAGGACCTCCAGTCCGGCGACGTGAAGTGGACGACCCTCGTCCCGCGTACGGCGATCGGCGGACACGCGGCCAACGGCTTCGCGGTCTCGGCCGAACAGCGCTTCACGCACCTGCGGGTCAACCAGCACCCCGACGGCGGCATCGCCCGCCTACGGGTGTACGGCGAGGTCGTCCCCGACCCGGCGTGGCTGACCACCCTGGGCACCTTCGACCTGGTCGCCCTGGAGAACGGCGGACGCGTCGAGGACGCCTCCGACCGCTTCTACTCGCCCGCCACGAACACCATCCAGCCGGGCCGCTCCCGCAAGATGGACGACGGCTGGGAGACCCGGCGCCGCCGCGACAAGGGCAACGACTGGATCAGCTACCACCTCGTCGAGCAGGCAGAGATCCGCGCCGTGGAGATCGACACCGCCTACCTCAAGGGCAACTCGGCAGGCTGGGCAGCCCTTTCGGTCCGGGACGGCGACGCGGGGGAGTGGACCGAGATCCTGCCGCGCACCCGGCTGCAGCCCGACACCAACCACCGCTTCATACTGGCCTCCGCCCCGGCGGCCACCCGGGTACGGGTCGACATCTTCCCCGACGGCGGCATCTCCCGGCTGCGCCTCTTCGGTTCGCTGACCGAGCAGGGCGCCGCCGCGCTGGCCGCCCGCCACCACGAGCTCGGCGACTGACCCGGACGGACCCGGCCGCGAGCAGGCCGGCCGACGGAGCAGCAGTGGGGCCCACCGGCCGACACCGGTGGGCCCCACTGCTGTTCCTCGCCCCGCGCCTCACGACGCCGGGCGGCCGTGCCAGTCCAGACAGACGATCATGGCGTCGTCCTCCGCCAGGACCTCCCCGCGGTGCCCCGCCAGCTCCTGCAGCACCGCACGCGGCACCTGCGGCGGCGGCAGCAGCCTGGTCGCCTGGATCGCCCGCGCCAGGGCCTTCTCGCTGTAGCGCTCACCGGCGGGGGACGCCACGTCGTACACCCCGTCGCTGACGAACAGCAGCCGGTCGCCGGGCAGCACCTGCCAGGACTGCGCCGTGTAGAGGGTGTCCTCGAACATGCCGAGCGGCAGCTGGTCGTCCAGCTCGACCGACTCGACCACCCCGTCCCGCAGCCGCCACACCCGGGGTGACCCGGCGTCGACGATCTCCACCGCACCGGTCGGCAGATGGAAGCGCAGCAGCAGCACGGAGAGGTGCAGCGCGCCCCCGTGCCGCCCGTAGACCGCCTGGTCGGCCATGCACGCCTGGTCCGCCAGCTCCAGGCCCGCCCGGCGCGCGTTGCGCAGGGCGTTGATGGCGAGGCTGGTGAGCAGGGCCGCGTCGATGCCCTCGCCCATGCCGTTGGTGAGGGCGAGGGTGAGGTGGTCGGCCGACGTCGACCAGTCGAAGTTGTCGCCGTGGATCGCGTACGCGGGCTCCAGCTGCGCCCCCAGCTCGTACTCGTCCCGGGCACAGGAGCGCCCCGGCAGCAGCTGCCACTGGATCTCCGCGGCCAGCGTCAGCCGCTCCGCCCTGCGCGCCTGCAAGTACAGATCGGTGTCGCGCTCGGCGACCACGATCTGATGCCCCAGCGCCTCCGCCACGTCGGCGAGCTCGGCCAGCACCTCCGGGTCGAGGGGCTTGTCGGGCAGCGTGACGGACAGGACGCCGAGCCGGTCGCCGCGGACCGTCACCGGGAGGTGTGCGGTCACCGATTCCGGGAAGGAGCCCGCGCACAGGAACGGTTCCTGGGAGCCGAAGGCCCGCCCCGGCGCTCCCGTGTGCGCCGATACGGGCTCGGCGGTACGGGGGAGTGCTCCGACCGGTTGCAGTATCGTCATGGCGTAGTCGGCCATGAGCAGGTCGACCCCGAGGGAGCCGTAGAGGTCCGTCAGGACCGAGCGCACCACGTCGAGCAGTGCGTGGGGGTCGGCGGCACGCAGGGAGCGTTCCACGGACGCGAGTCTGTCCAAGGTCGGAGAATTCACTTTCTCGAAGGATGTACGGGGAGGGCAAGCGTGAACCTCCAGGACTCACGCCGCCGTGGTGCGGGCGGACCGGCCGGCGTCCCGGGAGCAGCAGGGGACGTGGCCGCGCAGGCGTCCGCAGCAGGGGGCGCGTGCGAGGTGATCGCCCTGCTCGAAGTGCTCTGGGAGCGCGGCAGGGACGCGGTGTCCTCCGCTCCGGTCTCCTCCTCGCAGCTGCGGGTCCTGCACATCCTGGAGCGTGGGGACGGCATCAACCTGCGCACGCTCGGCGAGGTGCTGGGGGCGGCGCCGCCCTCGGTCAGCAGACTCTGCGACCGGCTGGAGGCGCTCGGATACCTGAAGCGGTCGGCCAGCACGGTCAGCAGGCGCGAGGTCGAACTGCGGCTGACGGGCCCGGGCCGCACCTATCTGCGGGACCTGCGGGCACGCCGTGAGGAGGTGCTCGTGGCCGCGGTCGCCGCCATGCCCGCGGCGGCGCGCGAGGCTCTGGTGTACGGACTCGGGGAGTTCCGCTCCGCGGTCGAGGACGGACTCCCTGAGCGGCACCGGCCGGTGGCGGGTCCCGCCGGCAAGGCCGCCCGCTCCGCCTAGCCCGTGCAGGGCCCGCACGGCACCTTCCGCGTGGTCGGGGCCGACGCCCGTGGCACCCCTCATGGCACCGCCCTTCCCGACTGTTGCGGGCATCCGCCCGGTGACACCCCGGGGCTAACCGGCCGCGCGCGTAGCGTATCCGGTGTGTGGGACCCGTGCATACGTCGTGGCACAACGTACCGATTTAGTGGGATGGTTCACGGTTTGATGTGAAGGCCTTGTGACCTCCGCTTGCCAGGCCGGGGCCCCGCGCGAGACTGTTGCCGTGCGGCAACAATTGTCGTCGTGTGCCGACCACGCAGAGAGGGTGCAGGAGCCGAACGGCTGAGGGCCGGGCTTCGAGAGCAGACGTGACTTCCTCCCCACGCTCCACGGACCGCGCCGCCGGGGACACGCCCCCGACGGCCGTCGACACCGGCGCGGCGATGGCGCACGCCCTGGTGGAAAGCGGCCTCGGCGCCGTCGTGATGCTGGACGCCGCCGGCCGGGTCCGCCTGGTCAACGAGTCGGCGCGCGCCCTGTTCCCACTGCTCCGCGAGGGCCGGACGCTGCGCACGCCGCAGGTGCCCGGCTGGCTCGCGACCGCCCAGTACAGCAGGCGCGCCACGGCCGCGGGCCCCTGCGGCACCCGCCGGCTGACGGCGCGCCGGATGCCCCTGCCGGACGGACACACGGCCTGGCTGCTGGCCGACGTGACCCTCGAAGTGGCCTGGCAGCGCCGCTGGCAGGAGGAGCGGGACCGGGCCGACTTCCTTGCCGGGGCCTCCACCGCACTGGCGGCCGCCACCGGCTGGCGCGCCTCGCTGCGCGCCACCGCCGAACTGGCCGGCGCGGCCCTGGCGGACGCCGCCGTGGTGATCGCCGGGGAGGAGCCCGCCGGGGAAACCGCGCACGGCAGGCTCCGGCTGATCTCGGCCGTCGACGGCAGGCTCGCCGGGGAACGCGAACTGGCCGGGGAACCCGGTGACCTGCTGACCGGGGAGCACGGCGGGCTGCCGGGTCTCGCGGAGGCGCTCTCCGGAGGACTCCCCGCAACCGTCGGGCCCGCGGCGCTGCCGCACTGGCTGCTTCCCGAGGGCTTCGGCACCCCGGGAGCGGTCCACGTCGTGCCCCTGCCCGGCAACGGCGCCGCGGCAGGCGCCCTCGTCCTGCTGCGCCGCGGCCCCGCCCCGCCCTTCACCGACGAAGAGCTGCTCTTCGCCCGGATCTTCGCCGCCCGCGCCGGAGCCGCGATCTCGGCGGCCGCCCTGCACGCGGACAGCGCACAGACCACCGCGGTGCTCAGGCACTCCCTGCTGCCTCCCGTGCTGCGCCGCTCCAGCGGCCTCGACCTGGCGGCCGCGTACCGGGCCTCCCGGGCCGCCGACCTGATCGGCGGCGACTTCTACGACGTCCACCCCGGGGCGGGACCGGGAGACGAGACCTTTCTGGTGCTCGGCGACGTCTGCGGCAAGGGCACCAAGGCCGCCGTCCGCACCGGCAAGATCCGCAACACCCTCACCGCCCTGCGACACCTGGAGAGCGACCACGGGCGCCTCCTCGAACTCCTCAACGCCACCCTGCTGGAGGAGTCCGACAGCCGCTTCGCCACCATGGTCCTCGCCGGGGCCACCCCGCTGGGCGACGGCGAGGTCGCCCTGCGGCTGTCCGCCGCCGGACACCCCGCACCCCTGATCGTCCGCTCCGACGGCACCGTCGAGGAAGTACCCACCAGGGGCACGCTCATCGGCGCACTGCCGTCCGTCACCACCCGCACCTGCCGCGCCGTGCTCCGGGCCGGGGACGTGTGCCTGCTCTACTCCGACGGTGTCACGGAGGCCAGGGGCGGCCCCGGCGGCAGGGAGATGCTCGGCGACGAACGACTGCGCGCCACCCTCGCCGACTGTGCCGGACTGCCGGTGGAGACGGTGATCGAGAGGGTGGAGGCGCTGACCGCACGGTGGCTCGGCAGCCGCCAGCACGACGACATCGCCCTGCTCGGCATCGCGGCCCCGCGCGGGAACCACGCGGCGAGGGGCGACGGCGGGGAAGCCGAGGCCGAGGACGGGAGCGGCGGCTGCTGACCGGACCGGCCCGCGGCAACCCCCCGCTGCTCCGCTGCCGGTCTGGCCGAGTGGCAGGCGCTGCTGCTCCGCCGCCGGTTCGGCCGAGCCGGCGCCAATGATCCGTCGCCGGTCTGGCCGAGCCGCCGCCGCTGATCCGCCGCCGGCCTGCCTGAGCGGCAGCCGCCGCCGCTCCGCCGTCCGTCAGGCCGAGTGGCCGCCGTCCATGACCAGCTCCGCGCCCGTCATATAACCTCCCTCGTCGCTCGCCAGGAAGGAGACCAGCGACGCCGCCTCGGCAGGCCGGCCGAACCGGCCGAGCGCCGTGGCCGCGCGCTGCGGCTCGGCGAAGGGGCCGTCCGCCGGGTTCATGTCCGTGTCGACGGCACCCGGGTGGATCAGGTTGACGGTGATGCCCCGGTCGCCGACCTCCCTGGCGAGGGCCTTGGTCAGCCCGCTCAGGGCCGACTTGCTCATCGCGTACAGGCTGCAGCCCGGACCGCGGACGTACCGGGTGAGGGCCGAGCCGGTCGAGATGATCCGCCCGCCGTCCTCCAGTACCGAGGCCGCCGCCTGCGAGGCCAGGAACACCGACCGCACATTCACCGCCAGCACCCGGTCCACGTCCGCCAGGGTCAGGCCCTCGATCGGGCCGAGCACGCCGATGCCCGCGTTGTTGACCAGGATGTCCAGCCGCCCGAAGGCATCGGCCGCCGTCGCCACCGCCGCGGTGACCGAATCCGGGTCCGCCGCGTCCATCCGCACGGCGAGCCCCCGCCTGCCGATCGCCTCGATCTTGCGGACCACGTCCTGTGCCGCCTGCGCGCCCTCCACATAGGTGAGTGCCACATCGGCACCGTCCTGGGCCAGGCGCAGGGCGATCGAGGCCCCGATGCCGCGGCTGCCGCCTGTGACGAGCGCCGCCCTGGTCGTGGTGGTCACCGTGTTCGTCGTCGTAGACATGTCGCTGTCCCTCTCCTCGGGTGTTCCCCGGTCCGCAAGCCCTCAGTGGTGCTTGCGAGTTCAAGGAAAGCCGTCGGCCGTGCCCACCGCTGGCGCCATTCGGACGCCGACCCCGGGCCCGGCGGGGCGCCGAAACTCCTTCCCGGGAAGATCGTCCTGCCGGTACGGTGTGCGTTCCGCGTGCGAGCCGCCGAAGTCTCCACACCGCTTCGTCCGTTGGAGACCGCGCCCGTGGCTGCCATCCCGTCCGCCGTACTGCCCTCCCCGCCCGCCCGCGCCGCCGGGTTCGCCGACCTTCCCGTGCTGGGGGTCGCCGTGGTCTGGGGCGCGAGCTACCTCGCCGCCAAGGAGATCACCACCGCGCAGACCGTCGTCGCGGTGCTCGTGCTGCGGTTCGCGATCGTGCTGCCGGTACTCGTCGTCGTCGGACGGCGCAGACTGCGGGCACTGACGGCCGCCCAGTGGCGCGGAGCGGGTCTGCTCGGCCTGGTGCTCAGCGGGATCTTCCTGCTGGAGACGTACGGTGTCGTGCACACCTCGGCGACCAACGCGGGGCTCATCATCAGCCTCACCATGATCTTCACGCCGCTCGCCGAGGCGGCCGTGACGAGGAAGGCCCCGCCGCGTGCGTTCCTGGCAGCCGCCGGGCTCTCCGTGCTGGGAGTGGTGCTGCTGACCCAGGGCGGCGGTTTCACCCCGCCGTCGGCGGGCGATCTGCTGATGCTGCTCGCCGCGCTGGCCCGTACCGCCCATGTGCTGTTCATGGCCAGGACCAAGGCGGTCGCGGGCGCCGACGCGCTGTCCCTGACGACGGTCCAACTCGGCGCGGCGGTCGCCGTGTTCGCGGTGCTGGCCGCCGTGCCGGGGACCGGGCCCTCGCCGTGGAGCGTCGCGGCCGGGTTCGGGGCCGCGGAGTGGGCGGGGCTGCTGTTCCTGTCGGTGTTCTGCACCCTGTTCGCGTTCGCCGTGCAGATGTGGGCGGTACGCCGCACCTCGCCGTCCCGGGTCAGCCTGCTGCTGGGTACGGAACCGCTCTGGGCGGCGGCCGTCGGTATCGCGATCGGCGGCGAACGGCTGGGTGCGGCCGGTCTGTTGGGCGGCGTCCTGGTGCTCGCGGGAACGGCGTGGGGGCGCCGCGCCTCCGCGGACCGGGAACGGGTGCCCGTACCTCCCGCGGACAGGGCTCCGGCAACCTCCTGACGGCGGGCGGAGCCCCGGCGGACGTGGCGCGCGGACGGCGCGTGCCCGGGCGGGTCGGACCGTACCGGCGGCCCGTACGGTCGGACCGTACGGTCAGCGGGCGCCGTCGCTGCCGCTGCCGGCGCGGTCGCGGGACTTGCCCGTCCGTTCCGCCGCCACGATCAACGCCAGTCCCGCCGCGGTCAGCACGATGTGCGCGTAGACCTCGTACCCCTTGAACCAGCCGAGCTTCTCCGCGACCGTCCACAGCCTGAACCAGTCGAACCACTCGTGGACGAGTCCTCCCACGCCCCACAGCAGCAGCAGGGAACCGACGATTTCCAGGATTCGCTTCATGCATCCCAGCCTGGCGGCTCCCCGGTGTCACCCGGAATCCGTCCGAGGGCTCCCGGGCCGTGACGCCGGTGCGCCGAAAGTCGCGACCTCCGCGACTTTGGTCGCGCCGTCGCCCCACGGGCCGCCGGCACCTCTCACCGCTGCGTATTTTTGGACGTATGAGCGATCAGGAGTACCGGTGGCTGCTGCCGTCGGCGTTGGGCCGGGCAGATGCGGCCGGGGACGGCGGGGGGCCGGGGACGAGGGTGCGGCGCACCCCCCGCGACTGGGTCGTCGACCTCGTCATGTTCTTCCTGGCCGCCGCCTTCGGCCTCGCCGCCGCCACGACCTCCTACGACGTCGGCAACCCCGGCGCCGTGCTGCTCTTCGACCAGGTCACCGGTGCGCTCGCCTGCTGTGCGCTGTGGTTGAGGAGGCGCTGGCCGGCCGGCCTCGCGCTCGCCCTCATCGTGCTCGCGGCCGTCTCGCCCACCTCCTCCGGAGCCATGCTCGTCGCGGTGTTCGGCGTCACCGTCCACAAGCCCTTCAAGGTGGCGGGACCGCTCACCGCGGCGGCGACCGCCACCGGACTGCTCCAGACGGTGCTGCGGCCCGACCCCTCCGTCTCCTGGCAGGTGGCGCTGGTCGCCACCCTGGTGATCAACCTGCTGGTGTTCGGCTGGGCGATGTTCGTACGCTCCCGCCGCCAGCTCGTCGAAGCCCTGCGCGAGCGGGCCGTGCGGGCCGAGGCCGAGGCCGTGCTCAGGGCCGAACAGGCCCAGCGCCTCGCCCGCGAGGCCATCGCCCGCGAGATGCACGACGTACTGGCCCACCGGCTCAGCCTGCTCAGCGTGCACGCCGGAGGCCTTGAATTCCGGCCCGACGCACCCCCCGCCGAGGTCGCCCGTGCCGCCGGGGTGATCCGCGACAGCGCGCACGAGGCGCTCCAGGACCTCCGCGAGATCATCGGGGTGCTGCGCAGCCCCGGGGCCGGCGACGAGGACCGGCCGCAGCCCACCCTCGACACCCTCGACGCACTCGTCGCCGAGTCCCGGCAGGCCGGGGCGAAGGCCACTTTGGACAACCGGGTCGCCGACCCGGCCGCCGTCCCCGCGGCCACCGGCCGCACCGTCTACCGCATCGCCCAGGAAGGCCTGACCAACGCCCGCAAGCACGCCCCCGGCGCCGAGGTCACCGTCACCGTCACCGGCCGGGCGGGCGAGGGGCTGTGCGTCGAGATCCGCAACCCGGCACCCGTCGGCGATCCGCCCGAGGTGCCCGGTTCGGGGCAGGGGCTCATCGGCCTCACCGAGCGGGCCACCCTCGCGGGCGGCAGGCTCAGCCACGGCCCCGGGCCCGACGGCGGATTCGCGATCACCGCTTGGCTACCGTGGGGCCCATGACGACCAGGATCAGGCTTCTCCTCGTGGACGACGACCCGCTGGTGCGGGCGGGACTCACCTTCATGCTCGGTGGCGCGGAGGACATCGACATCGTCGGAGAGGCCGCCGACGGCGCCCAGGCGCTGGCCGCCATCGAGGAGTTGCGGCCCGACGTCGTCCTGATGGACATCCGGATGCCGGTCGTCGACGGCCTCACCGCCACCGAGCGGGTCAGGGCGAAGCCCGGCGCCCCCGAGATCGTCGTCCTCACCACCTTCCACGCCGACGAGCAGGTGCTGCGCGCCCTGCGCGCCGGGGCCGCCGGCTTCGTCCTCAAGGACACCCCGCCGGCCGAGATCGTCACCGCCGTACGGCGCGTGGCGGAGGGCAGCCCGGTGCTCTCCCCGGCGGTGACCCGGCAGCTCATGACCCATGTCGCGGGCACCGGCGGCGCCGAGGACCGGCAGGGCCGCGCCCGCCGGCGGATGGGCCAACTCGCCGAGCGGGAGCGGGAGGTGGCCGTCGCCGTCGGCCGCGGCTGCTCCAACGCGGAGATCGCCGCAGAGCTCTACATGAGCGTCCCCACGGTGAAGACCCACGTCTCCCGCATCCTCGCCAAGCTGGACCTCAACAACCGTGTCCAGATCGCCCTGCTGGCCCATGACGCGGGGCTGCTCGACGAGGGCGGCGACGTAGGGTGAACGAGGAGAGCGGGAGCCAACGGGAGGGGCACACCATGACGGTCGTCGATCTGCGGGAGCACACCGAGGAGTTCACGGCGGACCCCTACCCCTTCTACGCCCGGCTGCGGGAGAGCGGCCCCGCCCACCTCGTCCGTACCGCCGACGTCGAGGAGATGCTGCTGGTCGTCGGGTACGAGGAGGCCAGGCAGGCTCTCGCCGACCCCCGGCTCAGCAAGAACTGGCGCAACTTCGACATGTGGGCGGGTGAGTCGGAGAGCGCGGTGAGCGCCAACATGCTGGAGGCCGACCCGCCGCACCACACCCGGCTGCGCAAGCTGGTCACCCGGGAGTTCACCGCGCGACGGGTCGAGGCGATGCGCCCGCGCGTACAGCAGATCACCGACCGCCTTCTCGACTCGATGACGGAGAAAGGGAGTTCCTCGGCCGATCTGGTCGACGCGCTCGCCTTCCCGCTGCCGATGACCGTCATCTGTGAGCTCCTCGGGGTACCCGACCTGGACCGGGACCGGTTCCGCGTCTGGTCCAACGAGATCGTCGCGCCGACCGGCGCGGACGAGAGCACGACGGCCGCGAACGAGATGGGCGGCTACCTCGCCGAACTGATCGAGGAGAAGCGCCGGGCGCCCGGCGACGACCTGCTCAGCGGACTCATCAGGACCCGCGACGAGGACGGCGACCAGCTCACCTCGGACGAACTCATCGGGATGGCCTTCCTGTTGCTCGTGGCCGGCCACGAGACCACCGTCAACCTCATCTCCAACGGGGTGCGGGCCCTGCTCAACCACCCGGAGCAACTCGCCGCGCTGCGCGCCGACTTCGACGGGCTGATCGACGGCGCGGTGGAGGAGATGCTCCGGTACGACGGACCGGTGGAGACCTCCACCTTCCGCTTCGCGGCCGAGCCCCTGGAGATCGGGGGCATCGCCGTACCGGCGGGCAAGGCCGTACTGGTGGCCGTGGCAGCCGGTGACCGGGACCCGGCCCGCTACCCCGAGCCCGACCGCTTCGACATCCGCCGCACCACCCAGGGCCACCTCGCCTTCGGCCACGGCATCCACTTCTGTCTGGGCGCCCCGCTGGCCCGCATGGAGGGCCGCATCGCCCTCCGCAGCCTGCTGGAACGCTGCCCGGACCTGACGCTCGACCCGGACGGCGGCCCGCTGGAATGGCTGCCGGGCCTGCTGATCAGGGGGGTGCGGAAGCTGCCGGTGCGGTGGTGACCTGCTCGGCCGGTGCGGCGGGGGCCTCCCGGGCCGGTGCGGTGGTGGCCTTCCCTGCCCGTACAGGGGCGACCTCCGCAGCCCGTACGGAGGCGACCTCACCAGCCCGCGCGGTGTCTCCCCTGGCCGAGGCGCGGAACGCCAACGGGCTCGTCCCGGTGCGCTGGTGGAAGAACTTCCCGAAGTTCGCCGCGTCCCCAAAGCCCAGCAGACCGGCGACCCGCGCCGCACTGTGGTCGCTGTGCGCGAGCAGCCGCCTGGCCTCCAGCACCACTCGCCGGTCGATGAACTCCTTCGCCCCGACCCCCGCCGCGGCGAGCGTCGCCCGCGAGAGCGTGCGCGGCGCGTAACCGAGCGCGCGAGCGTAGTCCTCCACCCGTCTCGTCCGGGCGAAGTCCCGCTCCACCGCGTCCCTGAACCGCAGATACGTATCCGGGTTGTCGCAGGTCACCACCTCCTCACCGACCGGCGCGAGGCGCAGCAGCAGGGCGGCGAGCAGGTGCCGGAGCACGGCGACATGCGTGTCCAGGGGGAGCGGACCGCCGTCCCGCAGCGACCGGAACTCGTGATCCAGATGGTCCAGGGCGCGCCGCGCGGCAACCCCCGCCGCCTGCGAGGGGCGACGTACCGTCGGCCCGAAGGGGTCGTCCAGCCGGGCCGCCGCGCTGGTCGCGGGATCGGGGAACCCCGCCTCGAACAGGACGAGTACGCCCTCCGCCCCGTGCATCTCGTCCCAGCGGTGCACCTGGCCCGGCCGCACCCACAGCCACTCGCCCACCCGCAACCGGTACGACGCGAAGTCGACCATCAGCGGCAGGGTCCCGCGGTCGAGGACGAGGAGGTGGTGGAAGTCCGGGCGGTGCGGCACCGAGAGCGAACCCGCGCAGCTGTTGCCGCGCAGCGCGGCGAGGGTCAGCACCTCGACACCGGCTGGGGCCGAGCTGGGCGCGTGGAACCTGACCTCGGGAATCGAAGCGGACTCGGATTCACCCGGTTGTCGCTTTTTCACCACCATGTGTCCGGAGCGTACCCGGCATCCACGGCTTTCACCTCCTATGTTGAAGGAGAGGCGGAACCGCACCCCGCACCGCGTCACCAGAATCACCACCCCCTAAAGGACTCTCCCATGGCCAGGATCACCCTCTTCGGAGCCACCGGCACCCTCGGCAGCCGCATTCTGCGCGAGGCTCTCGACCGCGGCCACCAGGTCACCGCCGTCGTCCGCGACCCCGCCAAGCTCGACGGGCAGTCCCACCGGAACCTCACCGTCCGCACCGGTGACGTTCTCGACCCCGCCGCGGTGGCCGAGGCCGCCAGGGGGCAGGACGTCGTGGTCAGCGCGGTCGGCGGTGGCGACGGGCCCGGGCACATCGCGACGATCGCACCCTCGGCGAAGTCCCTGGTGGAAGGGGTACGAGGAGCCGGCGCCCCGGCGCCGAGGCTGATCGCGGTGGGCGGCGCGGGCTCGCTGCGCACCCCGGACGGCAAGCAGGTGTGGGACGCCGAGGGGCTGCCCGAGTTCCTGCTCCAGATCATGCACGCGCACGGCGACGCCCTGGACCACTACCGCACCGTGACCGACGTCGACTGGACCAGCCTCAGCCCCGCCGCGACGATCGAGCCCGGCGAGCGCACCGGCACGTACCGCAAGGACACCGAGAACCTGGTGCTCGACGCGGAGGGCAACAGCCGGATCAGCGCCGAGGACTACGCGGTGGCGCTGGTGGACGAGATCGAGCGGCCGCAGCACGTGGGCGAGCGGTTCACGGTCGGCTACTGACACCGGCCGGCGGGCGGGACACGGCGCGGCGGAACGGGATGAGGAGCGGCAGCCCCGGTCCCGGCAGGCCTGGGCCGGAGCCGGTCAGGCTCCGGGGCCTCCGCCACCCGGACCTGGCCGGTCAGGCTCCAGGGCCTCCGCCACCCGGACCTGGCCGGTCAGGCTCCGGCAACCTCCGCCACCCGGACCGCCCTGCCCTCCCGCCGGGACACCTCGCACGCCTCCGCCACCCGCAGCGCCCGCAGTGCCTCGTGCCCGTCGCAGGGGTTCGCGCGTTCGCCCCGTACGAGCTGGAGGAACGCATCGAGCTCCGCCTCGTACGCCGGGGCGAACCGCTCCAGGAACCCGGCCCACGGCTTGACCGGAGCGGGAGGTCCCATCGGCTCCGTAGAGGTGAGCGGGGTGCGGTCGTCCAGGCCGACCGCCAGCTGGCCGCGTTCCCCGGCCAGCTCCATCCGAACGTCGTACCCGGCCCCGTTGCAGCGCGTCGCGGTCGCCGTGGCAAGCGTCCCGTCGTCCAGTGTCAGCACCACCGCGGCCGTCGAGACATCGCCCGCCGCCGCGAACACCGGATCGCCCGCCGCCGAGCCGACCGCGTACACCTCCACCACCTCGCGCCCGGTCACCCAGCGCAGGATGTCGAAGTCGTGCACCAGACAGTCCCGGTAGAGGCCCCCGGAGAGCGGAAGGTAGGCGGCCGGGGGCGGGGCCGCGTCGGAGGAGACCGTGCGGACCGTGTGCAGCCGGCCCAGCTCGCCCGCGCGGACCCGCGCCCGGGCCGCCGCGTACCCGGCGTCGAAACGGCGCATGAAGCCGAGCTGGAGCACCGTGCCGGCTGCCGCCACCTCGCGCAGCGCCCTCAGGGTGCCCGGCAGGTCGACGGCGATCGGCTTCTCGCAGAAGGCGGGCAGCCCCGCCCGCGCCGCCCGGCCGATCTGCTCCGCGTGCGCGGCCGTGGCCGACGCGATGACCACCGCGTCCAGCCCCGACGTCCACAAGTCCCCGGCCGGGACCGTCCCGGCCCCCACACGGCGGGCCACCTCCGCTGCCCGTCCGGCATCCGCGTCCGCGACGACCAGTGACTCCACCGCCGGATGACGCGCGAGTACTTCCGCGTGGAAGGAACCGATGCGGCCCGTGCCCATGAGTCCGATGCGCATGCCCTCACTCGACAACAGGCGTGATGCGCTGTCAAGGAAGCTGTCAGGACATGAAGCTGTCCGGACATCAGGACACCAGGAGAACGGGCGGCGACGGCAACGGGCCCCGTCGCACACGGGAGTTGGTGACGGACCGCCGCCGTCGGGCTACGCTCGCTGCCGTGCCGAAACAAGCGACCGCCCCCACTGTCGCCCTGCGGCTCGGTGTGGACCGCGGCAGCCCCGTCCCGCTCTACTTCCAGCTCGCCCAGCAGCTCGAAGCCGCCATCGAGAACGGCGGACTGCTGCCCGGCAGCCTGCTGGGCAACGAGGTCGAGCTCGCCGCCAGGATCGGCCTGTCCCGGCCGACCGTCCGCCAGGCCATCCAGTGCCTCGTCGACAAGGGGCTGCTGGTGCGGCGCCGGGGCGTCGGCACCCAGGTCGTGCACGGCCGGGTCCGCCGCCCGCTCGAACTGAGCAGTCTGTACGACGACCTCGCGGCGGCCGGACAGCAACCCGCCACCCGCGTCCTGCACCACGCGCCCGAGCGGGCCGCCCCCCAGGTCGCCGCCGCGCTCGGCCTCCCGGAGGGCACCGAGGTCCACCGCATCGACCGGCTGCGCCTCGCCCACGGCGAACCCCTCGCCTTTCTGCGCAACCACCTGCCCGCAGGGCTGCTGACCCTCGACAGCACGGCCCTGGAGGCCACCGGCCTCTACCGGCTGATGCGCGCGGCCGGGATCACCCTGCACAGCGCCCGCCAGACCGTCGGGGCACGTGCGGCCGGAGTCGAGGAGGGCACGCTGCTCTGCGAGGCGGCCGGGGCCCCGCTGCTCACCATGGAGCGGCGTACGTACGACGGCACGGGGCGTGCGGTCGAGTTCGGCTCGCACCTCTACCGCGCGTCCCGTTACACCTTCGACTTCCAGCTGCTCGTACGGGCCTGAAAGCCGCGCTGAGTCCAACTCCCTTGGGGTGCGCGCTTGTTCGCCCTTGAAGAATGTCCGGACAAACCATTGACGCCGTCGTGGCGGCCCCGTTAGAACACCCCCAGCCGTCAACGGGGCGGCGGGGGAGACGAGGCGGACTTCACACCATGCCCACCACTCGCAACGCTCGCCACGCGGCACTCCTGGCCGCCACCTGCGCACTCGCCGCCCTCACCCTCACCGGGTGCAGCGGTTCGGGCGGCAAGGGGTCCGAGGAGAAACCCGCGCAGACCGGGGGCGAGGGCGGCAAGGCCGCCGGCACGCCACGCGTCAAGATCGCGATGATCACCCACTCCGGCGAGGGCGACACCTTCTGGGACATCGTGCAGAGCGGCGCCAAGGCCGCCGCGGCCAAGGACAACGTCGAGTTCCTCTACTCCGCCCACAAGGAGGGCAAGGAACAGGCCCAGCTCGTCGAGGCGGCCATCGACCAGAAGGTCCAGGGCATCGTGGTCACCCTGGCCAAGCCCGAAGCGGTGGGAGCGGCCGTGAAGAAGGCCGTCGCCGCGGGCATCCCCGTCGTCACCATCAACTCGGGCGCCCCGCACTCCAAGGCCCTTGGCGCGCTCGGCCACATCGGCCAGGACGAGGCCGTCGCGGGTGAGGGCGTCGGCGAGGAGCTCAACAAACGGGGGAAGAAGAAGGCCCTCTGCGTGATCCACGAGCAGGGCAACGTCTCCCTGGAGGAGCGCTGCGCGGGCGTGAAGAAGGCCTTTGGGGGAAGCGTCGAGAACCTCAATGTGGAGGGCACCAACATGCCCGCCACCACCTCCTCCATCGAGGCCAAGCTGCAGACCGCCAAGGACATCGACGCCGTCGTCACCCTGGGCGCCCCCTTCGCGGACGCGACGGTGAAAGCAAAGGCCGGTGCGGGCAGCGGGGCGGAGGTCGACACCTTCGACCTGAACGCGGCCGTCGTGAAGAGTCTCAAGTCGCGGGAGGTCGGCTTCGCCGTCGACCAGCAGCCGTACCTCCAGGGCTACCTCGCCATCGACCAGATCTGGCTGAACCGCACCAACGGCAACGTGCTGGGCGGCGGCAGACCCGTCCTCACGGGCCCCGCGATCGTCACCGCCGAGGACGTCCCCGCCCTGGAGAAGTACACCGCCCGCGGCACCCGATGACGTACCCGCTGACCACACGGCGACCCCCCATGCCCGATACTTGGGCGGCCGGGGTCTGGCTGAATACCGCCCGGCCGCACCGAGGAGTACAGCGAGAAGGGCACGACGTCGTGGCAAGGGTTCGGACAGGGGTACGCGCGCTGGGCGCCGTGCTCGCGGCGGTGCTCGGGGCTTCTTCCCTCACCGGTTGCAGCAGCACGGGCGGCAAGCGCGCCGAGGAGCGGGCGGCCGCGGCCGCCGCGCAGGGCAGGGCCGCGGTGAACACCCCCAAGTGGACCTTCGCCATGGTCACCCACTCGGGTGCAGGCGACACGTTCTGGGACATCGTGCAGAACGGGGCCAAGCAGGCCGCCGTCAAGGACAACATCGAATTCCTGTATGCAAACAACGCGGAGGCGCAGCAGCAGGCCCAGCTCGTCGACACGTACATCGACAAGAAGGTCGACGGCCTGATCGTCACCCTCGCCAAGCCGGACGCCATGAAGGCCGTCGTCGCCAAGGCCGTCAAGGCGGGCATCCCGGTGATCACGATCAACTCGGGCACGGCCGAGTCCAAGGCCTTCGGCGCGCTGACCCACATCGGCCAGGACGAAATCGTCGCGGGCGAGGCGGTCGGCGAGGAGCTCGGCAAGCGGGACCGGAAGAAGGCGCTGTGCGTCCTGCACGAGCGCGGCAACGTCGGCCACGAGCAGCGCTGCGACGGCGTGAAGAAGTCCTTCGGGGGCAGCGTCGAGAACCTCTACGTCGACGGCACCAACATGCCCGACGTCCAGGCGTCCATCGAGGCCAAGCTGCAGACCTCCAAGGACATCGACTCCGTCGTCACCCTCGGCGCACCCTTCGCCGACGCCGCCGTCCAGGCCAAGGAGCAGGCCGGCAGCAAGGCCGAGATCGACACTTTCGACCTGAACGCCAAGGTTGCCGACTCGCTGGCCGCCGGCACGCTCGGCTTCGCCGTCGACCAGCAGCCCTACCTCCAGGGGTACGAGGCCGTGGACCTGCTCTGGCTCTACCGCTACAACGCGGACATGCTCGGCGGCGGCCGCCCCGTCCTGACCGGGCCGCAGATCATCACCAAGGACAGCGCTGCCGAGCTGAAGGCGTACACGAAGCGGGGGACCCGATGACAGCGACGGCGCCGGCACCGGAAGCGGACACCGCGCAGGACGAACGGCTGATCCGCACCTCGCCGCTGCGCAAGCTGCTGGGCCGCCCCGAGCTCGGCTCGATCGTCGGTGCCGTGGCGGTGTTCCTGTTCTTCTCGATCGCCGCCGACAGCTTCCTGCGCGCCTCCAGCTTCGGGACGGTGCTGTACGCGGCGTCCACGATCGGCATCATGGCGGTGCCGGTGGCGCTCCTGATGATCGGCGGCGAGTTCGACCTGTCGGCCGGCGTCATGGTGACCAGCTCCGCGCTGATCTCCTCGATGTTCAGCTACCAGATGACCGCCAACATCTGGGTCGGCGTCCTCGTCTCCCTGCTGGTGACCCTGCTCGTCGGCGTCTTCAACGGCTTCATGCTGACCCGCACCAAACTGCCCAGCTTCATCATCACGCTGGGCACCTTCCTGATGCTGACCGGTCTGAACCTCGGCCTGACCAAACTCATCAGCGGCACCGTCTCCACCAAGAGCATCGGCGACATGGAGGGCTTCGCGTCCGCCAAGGCCGTCTTCGCCTCGCAGCTCACCCTCGGCCCTGTGAGCCTCAAGGTCACCGTCCTGTGGTGGTTCGTGCTGATCGCGGTGGCCACCTGGATCCTGCTGCGCACCCGCGCGGGCAACTGGATCTTCGCGGTGGGCGGCGAGAAGGACGCGGCGCGGGCCACCGGAGTACCGGTGAACAAGACCCGCATCGGCCTCTACATGGGCGTCGCCTTCGCCGCCTGGGTGTCCGGCCAGCACCTGCTGTTCAGCTACGACGTCGTCCAGTCCGGCGAGGGCGTGGGCAACGAGCTGATCTACATCATCGCGGCCGTGATCGGCGGCTGTCTGATCACCGGCGGATACGGCTCCGCGATCGGCTCGGCGGTGGGCGCCTTCATCTTCGGCATGACGAGCAAGGGCATCGTCTACGCGGAGTGGAACCCGGACTGGTTCAAGTTCTTCCTCGGAGCGATGCTCCTCCTGGCCACCCTGCTGAACGCATGGGTACGCAAGCGTGCGGAGGCAAGGTCATGACCACCGACCGCGGTACGGACGGTACGGGCGCACTGGTCGAGCTCGACCACGTCGCCAAGTTCTACGGGAACATCAAGGCGCTCCAGGACGTGTCGCTGGAGGTGCACGCGGGCGAGATCACCTGTGTGCTCGGCGACAACGGTGCGGGCAAGTCCACTCTGATCAAGATCATCGCGGGGCTGCACCAGCACGACGCGGGCACCTTCCGGATCGAGGGCGCCGAGACCACCCTGGTCAATCCGCGGGACGCGCTGGACCGGGGCATCGCGACGGTGTACCAGGACCTGGCGGTGGTGCCCCTGATGCCGGTGTGGCGGAACTTCTTCCTCGGATCCGAGCCGACCAAGGGGCGCGGCCCGTTCCGCAGGCTGGACGTCCAGCTCATGCGGGAGACGACCCGGTCCGAGATGCTGCGGATGGGCATCGACCTGCGGGACGTCGACCAGCCGATCGGCACCCTGTCCGGCGGTGAGCGGCAGTGCGTGGCGATCGCGCGCGCGGTCCACTTCGGCGCGAAGGTCCTCGTCCTCGACGAACCGACGGCGGCGCTCGGCGTCAAGCAGTCGGGCGTCGTCCTGAAGTACGTCGCGGCCGCCCGCGACGCCGGGCTCGGGGTGGTGCTGATCACGCACAACCCGCACCACGCGTACCTGGTGGGCGACCGGTTCGTCCTGCTCAAGCGCGGGGCGATGTCCGGCAGCCACCTCAAGGCGGAGATCAGCCTGGACGAGCTGACCCGCCAGATGGCGGGCGGCACGGAGCTGGAGGACCTGCGGCACGAGCTGGAGCGGGCCCCGGCCCCGAACCTCCACGGCGTGACGGGGCGGGAGTAGGGCGGCAGCAGAGCAGAGCGGGGGCCGTCCCACGGTCGTGGGCGGTGCCGCCCCCCACCCGCGGCCCCGGAGGCGGCGCGGGCTGCCCGGGAGGCTCCGCGGACGCGGCGATCCCGTGGGCGGGACAGCCCCGCGATCGTGGCGGCCTCGTGTCCCGCCCGGTCCTGCGGTCCCGGGTCGCGGGGGCCCGCCGCCCTGGACGGCCCCGTGGTCGTGGGCGCCCCCGCGCGCGGCACCGCTCCGCGATCACCGCGGCCCCCGCCCGGGAGCGCCGGCGTGAGACACGCCACGATGCGCACACGGGCGCCCCGCTCCCGCATCCACCGCTCCACGAGTCCTACGGCACCCCGAAGGGGGCGGCGCGGGCGGACGCCCGCCCTCCGGACAAGTCCGGCACAGGCAGGAGTGGCAGAATCGGCGCGAGCGGGCGCCGTCCGCCGTCGGCCCGCCCGGGCCGGCTCCCCGAGACCCGCAGGGACGATCCGAGTCGTGCGTTCCCCCCGCCGCCCCTCCCGGTTCCCCGGGCCGGCGCCCCTCGCCGAAGGCCCCGGCCGATGAGCAACACCTACCGAGACCTCGCCACGCGCGGCACCGCCAGAGCCACCGTCCTGCGCACCGTCGGACCCCGTGAACGCCGCTCCCACCTGACGGCGCCCAGGGTGCCCACCGTCGGGATCGACATCGGCGGTACGAAGGTGATGGCGGGCGTCGTGGACGCCGACGGCCACATCCTGGAGACGCTCCGCACGGAGACCCCGGACAAGTCCAAGAGCCCCAAGGTCGTCGAGGACACCATCGTCGAGCTGGTCCTGGACCTCTCCGACCGGCACGACGTGCACGCGGTGGGCATCGGCGCGGCCGGCTGGGTCGACGCCGACCGCAACAAGGTCCTCTTCGCTCCCCACCTCGCCTGGCGCAACGAACCCCTGCGCGATGCGATCTCCTCCCGCCTGGCGGTCCCCGTGCTGGTCGACAACGACGCCAACACGGCCGCCTGGGCCGAATGGCGGTTCGGCGCGGGACGCGGCGAGGACCACCTCGTCATGATCACCCTGGGTACCGGGATCGGGGGAGCCATCCTGGAGGACGGCCAGGTCAAGCGCGGGAAGTACGGAGTGGCGGGCGAGTTCGGCCACATGCAGGTCGTACCCGGCGGCCACCGCTGCCCGTGCGGCAACCGCGGCTGCTGGGAGCAGTACAGCTCGGGCAACGCGCTGGTCCGCGAGGCCCGCGAACTCGCCGCCGCCGACTCCCCGGTCGCGTACCACCTCATCGAGCGCGTCGGCGGGAACATCCACGAGATCACCGGGCCGCTCATCACCGAGCTGGCCCGCGACGGCGACGCCATGTGCGTGGAACTCCTCCAGGACATCGGGCAGTGGCTCGGCATCGGCATCGCCAACCTGGCGGCCGCACTCGACCCGTCCTGCTTCGTCATCGGCGGCGGCGTCAGCGCCGCCGACGACCTGCTCATCGGCCCCGCGAGGGACGCCTTCAGACGCCACCTCACGGGGCGCGGCTACCGCCCCGAGGCCCGGATCGCCAAGGCGCAGCTCGGCCCCGAAGCGGGCATGGTCGGCGCCGCCGACCTGGCCAGACTGGTCGCCCGCCGCTTCCGCCGCACCAACCGCCGCCGGGTCGAACGCCACGAGCGGTACGAGCGCTACGCGCAGGCCCTGCGCACCGCGGCCATCCCCGCCGCACTCCAGGACGCCACCGCGCAGGCCCCGGCGAAGGCCACGGCCCCGGCGAATCACTCCGCGCCGGGCACACGGGAAGCGCCGGGCACACCGGAAGCGCCCGGCACGCCCGGCACCCCCGTCCGGCCGGACTCGCCGGTCACCACCAGCGCGTCGGGCGCGCCCGGCACATCGAGCGCGTCGGACTCGTCCGGCACAGCGAGCGACTCGGACCCGTCCGGCACGACCAGTGCCACCGCCGCGCCCGTCGCAGGCGACAGCGACCGCACCCACGCCACCCAGCCCGCGGAAGGCACCAGCGCCGCGGACCGTACGACCCGCGCCGACGGCGCACAGGGAACCACCCCATGACGTCAGCGATTCCCCGCCAGACCCCTCCGCACGACGGCCGCGGGAACCGGCCGCCGGAAACCCGTCGCCATCTGATAGTGCGCCGCACGCTCACCGCGGTCACCATCGTCCTGCTGATCGGCATCCCGGCCGGCTACCTGCTCATCTCCGCCGAGCAGAGCCGCGACAGCGGCCGCAACAAGGAACGCGAGGCGTCCGCCGCCGGGCTCACCGTCGGCTGGCCCTCCCAGGTGCAGCGGCGCATCTACCAGCTGCCCATTCCGCTGATGGCCCAGAACCTCGCGTACTACGAGACCAACAACTGGAAGACCAGCCGGATGCACGTCCGGTTCGCCACCACCCCCGCGGACCTCGACACCTTCCTGAAGGACATCGGCACCTCCACCGCCGCCCTCAAGGACGGCGACATCACCATCAACGCGCACGACCAGCAGACCATCGGCTGGGTCTTCACCCCCCGCCGCAAGTGGTCCGGACTGACATACCGGCAGAAGGACCCGCTGCCCACCCTGGACATCACCGTGGACCGCACCGTCCCCGACCGCCCCTGGGTGTACGCGGTGTCCACCGCGAGCCCGTGACCGCGAGCCCGAAACCCCGGCCGGTACAGGCCGATCGGATAGGGTGAGTGGAATTTTGGCAGCTCGCGGAAGAGGCGAAGATGACGCAGGTCGCGCTCCACACCAACTTCGGGACCATCAAGCTCAAGCTCGACGCCGAGAAGGCACCGAAGACGGTCGAGAACTTCTTGGCCTATGTCAACGACGGGCACTACACCGACACCGTCTTCCACCGTGTCATCCAGACCTTCATGATCCAGGGCGGCGGTTTCACCGAGGACATGACGCAGAAGCCGACCCGTGCCCCGGTCGAGAACGAGGCGCGCAACGGCCTGCAGAACACCCGCTACACGGTGGCGATGGCCCGTACCTCCGACCCGCACTCGGCGTCGGCGCAGTTCTTCATCAACACGTCGAACAACGGATCCCTCAACCACACCGCCCCCACCCCGCAGGGCTGGGGCTACACGGTGTTCGGCAAGGTCGTCGAGGGTCTCGACGTGGTGGACAGGATCGCTGCGGTGCCCACCGGCCGCCGCAGCGGCTTCCAGGACGTGCCGACCGAGCCCGTGATCATCACGAGTGCCGTGGTGGAGAGCTGAACCGCCTGCCGGACGAGTGCCGTGGTCGAGAACTGAAGCGCCTTCCGGGCTGACCGCCCGCCGGCCTCGGACCGCCGGGGGCGTCGCGTCCCTCCGCCGGTTCTGCGGCCCTCGACGTACCGGTGCCGACCACGGCCCGCGCGACCGTCTGCACCACAGCCCGCGCGACCGTCCGCACCACGCCCTGCGCGATCGTCCGCACCACGCACCGCCGGTCGAGGCGGCCGGGGTGCAACCCACCGCACGTCTTTGACCCAGGGGGATCTGATGGCGAATCGGTCGAGCACGGACCGCGCCCTGTGGATACGCGACTTCCACCCGTCGCCGCCCGGCACGCCGCGCCTGCTCTGCCTGCCGCACGCGGGAGGCTCCGCCGGCTTCTACTTCCCCTTCTCGGCGGCCCTCTCTCCCGGGGTGGACGTCCTCGCGGTGCAGTACCCCGGCCGCCAGGACCGGTGGCTCGACGCGTTCGCCGAGTCCGTCGATGCCCTGGCCGACGAGCTGTTCGCGGTACTCGGCCCGGACGACGGGACCCCGCTCGCCCTGTTCGGCCACAGCATGGGCGCCGTCGTCGGCTACGAGCTCGCCCGCCGCCTTCAGGCCGCGGGGCGTCCGCCCGCCGTGTTCTTTGCCTCCGGCCGCCGTGCTCCCTCCCTCACCCGCACCGAAACCGTCCACCTGCGCGACGACGCGGGACTGATCGAAGAGATCAAGAAGCTCAACGGCACCGACTCCACCCTGCTGGACGACGCGGAGGTGCGGGAGATGATCCTGCCGTCGCTGCGCGCCGACTACCGGGTCGTGGAGACGTACCGGCGCGCCCCGGGACCGCGACTGAGCTGCCCGGTCGTCGCGATGACCGGCGACAGCGACCCGCGGGTGACGGTCGAGGAGGCACGGACCTGGGCCGAGGAGACCAGCGGCGGATTCGAACTGCTGGTGCACCCCGGCGGCCACTTCTACCTGGCCACGCAGCAGCGCGCCGTACTCGCCCAGCTCACGGAACGGCTGCGCGGCCTCGCCCCGCACCCGGGGGCCCGGGCATGACCGGCGCGAACGGCCCCGGCCCGCTGGAGGCCGGGGGGACCGGCCCGCGCCCGGGGCGACTGCTCGCGGTCAGCGACCTGCACGTCTCGCACGAGGAGAACCGGCGCATCGTCGAGGACCTGCGTCCGGAGTCCGAGGACGACTGGCTGATCGTCGCGGGCGACATCGGCGAGCTGACCACGGACATCGGGTGGGCGCTGACCCTGCTGAGCGAACGCTTCGCCGAAGTGGTGTGGGCACCGGGGAACCACGAGCTGTGGACCCCTCCGGCCGACCCGGTCCAGCTGCGCGGACAGTTCCGCTACGACCACCTGGTCGCACTCTGCCGCGCGCTGGGCGTGCACACGCCCGAGGACCCCTACCCGGTCTGGCGCGGAGCCGGCGGCCCCGTGACGGTGGCCCCGCTGTTCCTGCTGTACGACTACACCTTCCGGGCTCCGGACCTCACCCAGGAACAGGCACTCGCCCGCGCGTACGACGCCGGAGTGGTCTGCACCGACGAGTTCATGCTGCACCCGGACCCGCTGCCGAGCCGCGAGGCCTGGTGCCGGGAACGGGTCGACGCCACCGAGCGGCGGCTCGCCGCCTGCGATCCGGACGTCCCCCTGGTGCTGGTGAACCACTACCCCCTGGTACGCAAACCCACGTCGGTCCTGTGGTTCCCCGACTTCGCGCAGTGGTGCGGCACCGTGCTGACGGCGGACTGGCACCGCCGGTTCCGTACCGCCGTCGCCGTGTACGGACACCTGCACATTCCGCGCGACACCGAGTACGACGGGGTGCCCTTCAAGGAGGTCTCCCTCGGATACCCCCGCGAGTGGCGCAAGAGGGGCCTGCCGCAGCCGCTGCTGCGACCGGTGCTCCAGGAACAGGAGCGCGGATGATCGGCGGCGCGCTCCCGGACGGCGTCCACCACGCCGACTCCCGCACCGACCTTGTGGACGTACCGCTCCATCCGGGCGAGGAGCGGTACATCGCGCCGTCCGTCGACAGCCGCCGCCGCGAGTTCACGACGACCCGCGCCTGCGCACGCAAGGCGCTGGCCGCCCTCGGTATCGCCTCGGTACCGATCCTGCCGGGGGTGCGCGGCGCGCCACGGTGGCCGGACGGCGTGGTCGGCAGCATGACGCACTGCGAGGGATACCGGGCCGCGGCGGTGGCTCCGGCGGACGCCTTCCTGACCCTCGGCATCGACGCCGAGGAGAACGGGCCGCTCCCGGACGGAATCCTGGAGACCATCGCCTTCCCGCAGGAACAGGCGGCCGTGCACGCGCTGCGGCGCACGCACCCGGCGGTCCGCTGGGACCGGCTGCTGTTCAGCGCGAAGGAGTCCGTCTACAAGGCGTGGTTCCCGCTGACCGAACGGTTCCTCACCTTCGAGGACGCGAGGATCACCTGGGAGGCACCGGCCGACGGCAGTGCCGCCACGTCGGGGGGCTTCACGGCCGAGCTCCTGGTCGGCGGCCCGTGGCCCACCGGCCGTCGGCTGCGCGGACGCTGGAACCTCCAGGACGGACTGCTCTGCACGGCGATCGCCCTGCCCGCCCGCGGCCGCCCGGCACCGCCCGGTGACGGCGGACCGTACCGCCCGGCACCGGCCGGTGACGGCGGACGGTAGGCGGGGAACCTACTTCGCCGGGTGGTGCTTGTCCTTGGGATCCAGCCGGAAGTCGTCGCAGTCGCGGTTCTGGCAGGCGCCGGGTCCCCACTCGGGGACGTAGACACCGAGGGTCTTGTGGCGGTGGATCGCGGCCGGCACCGACTGCTGACAGGCCGGACACACGTACGCTTTTGGCTTACGCTCAAGTTTGACCATGTTTTTACTATAAGTCCGTATTGTCCTGCTGGGAAGTGGGCCGCATCCCCCCGGGGCACGGGCGGGGTCAGACGTCCCGGCCCTCGTCGGTCCGCTCCTCCGCGTCGCCCGGAGCGGTCCTTCGCAGACTGAGGACGACCGAAGCCGCCAGGACGACGACGATGACCCCGAGGCTGACCGGGGAGGGGATCTCCGGGATGCTGGGGCTGATCATCTTGTGGGACGCCTGGAAGATGAGCTTCACGCCGATGAAGGCCAGGATGACCGCCAGGCCCTTGCTCAGGTACTGGAAGCGGTCCAGGAGGCCGGCGAGCAGGAAGTACAGGGCCCGCAGGCCGAGGATGGCGAACGCGTTGCTGGTGTAGACGATGAACGCGTCGTCGCTGACCGCGAGCACGGCCGGAACGCTGTCGACGGCGAAAATCAGGTCGGCGGCCTCGATGGCCGCGACCACCGCGAGCAGCGGCGTCGCCACCCTCTTGCCGGCCTCCTTGACGAAGAACTTCGCCCCGTCGTACTCCTCCCGCACCGGGATGACCTTCCGGAGCATCCGTACGGCGAAGCTCTTTCCCGGGTCGAAGCTCTCCTCCTCGTCCTTGAGGAGCTTGTAGGCGCTGTAGAAGAGCACTGCCGCGAAGGCGAACAGCACCGCGGTGAACCGGCTGACCACGGCCACGCCGAGGGAGAGGAAGATCCCGCGGAACACGAGTGCGCCGATCACGCCGAAGAACAGCACGCGGTGCTGGTAGGCGCGGGGCACCTTGAAGTAGGCGAAGATCACCGCGAAGACGAAGAGATTGTCGACCGACAGGCTCTTCTCCAGCAGCCACGCCGTCGTGTACTCGGTGCCGGCGTTCGAGCCGAGTACGAGGAAGACGACGGCGCCGAAGATCATGGCGAGGCTCACCCAGGCGGCGCTCCAGCCGGCCGCCTCCTTGAAGCCGATGACGTGCGCGGTGCGGTGGGACATCAGGTCCACCGCCAGCGACACGATCACCGTCGCGGCGAACGCCACCCACAGCCACACCGGAACCTCAAGCACGCCGGACACCTCTTCACGGCCCTCGGGGAATGCGCCGGCCCGCTCCGCGGGCCCCTACACAGGAGTGTCCGGCATCGCGCCCCGAGCGGCACGCGGAGCGGACGGGCACGGACGGAGGCAGGATGGGAGGAGGACGTAGTTCCCCAGGAGGCGCGTGATGACGCGATGCCACCACTTCCACCTCGACGTCAGAGGCCACTCGGTGACCGTGAACGTGCACAGCGGCCGCCCGGGGCTCATCGAGCTGCTGGTCGACGGCAAGGAGATCCACCGCCAGCCGCTGCACGGCCCCGGCCACGGCCCCAGGACCGCCACCGGGGAACTGCCCACGGACCCGCCGCTGCCGGTGACCGTCCACGTCGTCCCCGGCCTCCCCGGCCTCGGCACCCCCCGCTGCACGGCCGTGATCGACGGCGCGGAGACACCGATGGCCCCCCGCGCCTTCTGAGATCCCGACCCGGCGCCGGGAACGGCTCCGGCTTTCGCGTACCGGGCTCCGGCTTTCGCGTACCGGGCTCCGGCTTTCGCGTACCGGGCTCCGGCTTTCGCACACCGGGCTCCGGCTTTCGCACACCGGCTCCGGGCGCCGCGATCGTGCCCGGCACGCTTGCCGCCGGGCACCATCGCGGTGTCGCGGTGACGTGCTCAGCCCTCGGGACGGATGAGGCCGCGCTCGTACGCCTTCACCAGTCGCTGCGGGACCTGGTGGACGGTGCCGTCCACGGTGACGGGCACCAACTGGGGCGTGGTCGCCTTCCACTGGGCACGGCGGTGGCGGGTGTTGCTGCGGGACATCTTCCGCTTGGGAACGGCCATCGAGAACTCCTGGGTCCGGGGGAGGGGTGGGGTGAGGGCGGTGCGGGGGTGCCGGGCCGGCCGCGCGAGTGCGCCGACGGCCCGAACCCGGCCTCTACCAGGAGGACTTGGTCACTCCGGGCAGGAAGCCCGCGTGTGCCTGCTGTCGCATGCTCACGCGGGAGAGTCCGAACCTGCGCAGGTAGCCGCGCGGGCGGCCGTCGACGCTGTCGCGGTTGCGTACGCGGGTGGCGCTGGCGTCGCGCGGCTGCTTGCGGAGCTCCTCCTGGGCGGCCGCCCGGTCCGCCGGGGCGGTCGAGGGGCAGCGGACGATCTCCCTGAGTTCGGCCCGCCGGGCCGCGTACCGCTCGACGGTCGCCTTGCGCTGCTCGTTCCGCGCGATCTTGCTCTTCTTCGCCATCAGACCTTTCCTCCCCGGGCGCGGATCCGGGCCACGGCGGCCTCGATCCCGATCGTGTCCACCGTCTTGATCGCCTTGGTGCTCAGCGTGAGGCGGATGTGCCGGCCCTCGCCGGGCAGCCAGTAGCGCCTGCGCTGGACGTTGGGGTCGAAGCGGCGGGAGGTGCGCCGGTGCGAGTGGGAGATGGAATTGCCGAATCCCGGCTTGGCGCCGGTCAGTTGGCAGTGGGCCGACATGGGTGGGGCCGCCTTTCTGGGCAGGGGTGTTGTTGGAAATGAAAATCGTTCCCATATAGTAGCGCCCATGGCACGCAACGAGATCCGCCCGGTCATCAAGCTCCGCTCCACGGCGGGCACCGGGTTCACCTACGTCACCCGCAAGAACCGCCGCAACAGCCCCGACCGGCTGGTGCTGCGCAAGTACGACCCCGTGGCCCGCCGCCACGCGGACTTCCGCGAAGAGCGCTGACCCCCCCGCATCCCATCCGCCGCCCACGCCACCACCGTCGAAAGGTTCCCGCCATGAAGCCGGGCATCCACCCCGCCTACGGACCCGTCGTCTTCCGCGACTCGGCCTCCGGCACCGCGTTCCTGACCCGCTCCACGATGACCAGCGACAAGACCGTCGACTGGGAGGACGGCCACACGTACCCGGTCGTCGACGTGGAGATCTCCTCCGCGAGCCATCCCTTCTACACGGGCACCGCCCGGGTCATGGACACCGCAGGCCGCGTCGAACGCTTCGAGCGCCGCTACGGAGCCCGCCGATGAGGCGCGAGGAGCAGCTCGCCGTCGTGATCGTCGCCGGGCTGCACGCCGAGGCCCGCAAGGAGGTCGTCGACCGTCTCCTGCGGACCGTCCCGCGCAGCGTGGCACTGCACCACGACCTGGCCCCGGCGGCCGAGGGCACCGTGCACCGTCTCGTACGCGACGCCTCGGGACCCGTCTCCAGCGGCGAGGCGCCGCTGGTGAACGACTGCGCGTGCTGCGCGCTTCGCGAGGACCTCGTGCCCGAGCTGGAACGCATGGCGCACAGCGGGCTGACCTCGTTGGCAGTCGTCGAACTGTGGGACTCGGTCGAACCGAGGGCCATGGTGGAGGTCATCGCCGCACACGGCGGCGACCGCCTGGTCGTGACCAACGTGATCACCGCCGTCGATCCCGCGCTCGTGCTGCCCTGCCTCGCCAACGGGGACGACCTCGCCGAGGCCGGTCTCGCCGCCGCCCCGAGCGACCGGCGCACGGTCGGCGACACCTGGGCCAGGCAACTGGAGTACGCCCCCGTCCTCGCCGTCGTCGACAGCGAGGAGGCGACGGACGAGGACCGGGCGCTGCTCGCCCAGTTGCACCCGACCGCCCGGCAGGTGCCGGCAGGATCCGCCGAGCTGGCCAGGGCCGCGCTCGCGGGGTTCGACGTGGAGGCCGCCGCGGCCGCCCAGCACCCTGCGTGCGCGCTGCTGCCGCAGGACGCGGACGAGGCCGGTGTGACCACCTTCGTCTGGCACCGCCGGCGGCCGTTCCATCCCGAAAGGCTCTACCAGGCCCTGGAGGACCTGTGCTGCGCGGCCGCCCGCAGCCGGGGCCGGTTCTGGCTGGCCGACCGGCCGGACACCCTGCTGGCCTGGGACGCGGCGGGCGGGGCGCTGTGCGTGGAGAGCACGGGGCCCTGGCTGGCTTCACTGCCGGACGCGGCGTGGGAGCTGGTGCCGCCCGTACGCAGGGCGGCCGCCGCGCTCGACTGGCACCCCGAACACGGCGACTGCTGCCAGCACCTCGTCTTCACCTCACCCGGACTCGACCGGGACGGCCTCGAACACCTCCTGGATTCCTGCCTGCTGACCGACGCGGAGTACGCGTCGGGGCCCGAAGCCTGGAAGCGACTGCCCGCGGCCTTCGACTCCCTGCTCGACGCCGCCTGAAAGGACTGCGCCACACGACCGGTTCAGCCGAGGACACAGCACCGCACGACCCGTTCGCCGGAAGAGGCCGCACCGCACGACCCGTTCACTGGAGAGACACCACCGCACGACCGGTTCGCCGGAGAGACACCACCGCACGACCCGATCAGCCGAACACACAGCACCGCCAGACCCGTTCACCCGAGGAGCAGCCGCCGTGGCCCGTCGCCCCGACCCCCGTCAGCCCGCCAAGTCCCGCCCCAACCCGCTCGACGCGGCGAAGATCACGTACATCGACTACAAGGACACCGACCTGCTGAGGAAGTTCCTCTCCGACCGCGGCAAGATCCGCAGCCGCCGGGTCACCCGGGTGACCGCCCAGCAGCAGCGCGCGCTGGCCACCGCGATCAAGAACGCACGCGAGATGGCCCTGCTGCCGTACGCGAGCCGCTGACCGACCCCGGGGCCCGGGGGGGGCGCCCCCCGCCGGGGGGGGGCCCCCGGCCCCCCCGGGGGAAGGGGGGGCGGGACGCGCGGGGGGGGGGCGGGCCCCC